>CAYOAS010000036.1:0-10734 GCA_964402015.1 uncultured archaeon
AAGGTATGGCAGTTCTACTTTATAAAGTTGACTATTTTATTATGCGGTGACCCCTTAGTGCGACCATCCAACGAAATTGACTTGAGGGATTTGGGTTTGAATGAGCGACAGGCAAAAACACTAGAATGGGTTCAACAGAAAAAAACAGTAAAAAGAGAAGATTACCAAAAAAGGTTTGACCTGTCAGGGAGAACTGCCAACAGAGAATTGTTAGATTTGGTGAAAAAAAAACTTCTTGACATGCACGGGAAAGGCAAGAACACAACTTACACCCTGAAGCAATAGTGGCGGGAAACAGCAAAAAATGGCGAGAAAATGGCGAGAAAAAAATAGGCAACGGGGCGATTCAACTAAATTTTTGGCACTATAATTTGTACCGAATGACTGCGAAAATTACCAAAAAATTTCCGAATAAACCCAAAAAATGCCGAAAAAAACAAAGCAAAAAATAGAGCGTTTTCCACTGTCATCAGGTAGTTGCCTGCCAAAGTGAATGTTGGGAAAAGGCAGGAAATGTCTGGAAAACTTTGAGCCAAAAAGAAGCTGAATGGCACGAATGACAAAAAAATGGCACGCAAATGGCACGAAACAAAAGAAGCAAGCAAAAGTTTTTCTGGCAACCCCCAAAACAAGCCAACTACAAGGATTAAAATACGAATCTTGCATCAAAGAATTCATACAAAAACAGCCACAAAACAAGACAGAAAACTAAACGCTTACACTGGAACAAAAAGTGAAAACATGGTCAGCAAAAGGCAACAAAGAATTACAAGAAAAAAGCACAATATTGGCGTTAGAAGGAAACAACTTGAAAGGCTTTCAAGGCACGAAAAAGAAATTATTGCAAGAAAAATCCCCGCTAGGGAAGGACGCACCCCGTATGAGAATTATGCATCTGACATGCAGCATATGGAAGAAAGCTTGGGAATTGACATTGCAGCAGAAATACAACAACTGAAATGCAAAAACGTTTTGGACTTGGGTTGCGGAAAAGCAACTGCATTAAGCCAGCTTGAAACAATTCCTGGCACCAATTTTTTTGGCTTAAATTTTAAGCCAGAACCAGAATTTTTAAAACTCAAAAGGGCAAAAGTAAAAATTGGCAAAATAGAAGAACTTACCAATCATTTTCAGCCAAGGTCAATGGACTTTGTTTACTGGAATTATGGCGCGGCGCATTCTCTGGATTTGCAGCATGATTTGCGCCAAATTAGTGCTGTGTTAAAGTTTGGAGGCAGGCTAATTTTCAACATTAACCCTGAAAGTGCAAGCAATGAATCAAAAATGCGCGGAATACAGGCTAAAATCAAAAAAGCAGGCTTCAAAACAATTCGCGAAATAAACACAATTTATAGGGGTCAAGAGCAATTTGTTTGGAGCAAAGAACCAAGAATCGTTGAAGTGCCGAGCAAGGCTTTTTATTTGAAAAAAACTCGTTGGTGAAAAAATTGTTTGTTGTTGGCTTGACTGCAGGAATCGGTTGTGGTGCAAGCACTGTTGCAAGAATGCTGGAAAAAAAAGGCTTTGAAATAATTAGCGCGGACAAAATATCGCGAAGCATTTTCAAGCCGAATTCGCTTGCATGGAGAAAAGCAGTTCGAGTCTTTGGAAAGCGCATTCTTGACAGGAATTGTGAAATTGACCGCAATTCGCTTGGTTCTGCTGCTTTTGCAAACAAAAAAGGCCTTTCAATGCTGAACAAAATTGCCCACCCCTGTATAATAAAAGCAATAAAATTGCGCCTGGAAAAACTGGAAAAACAGGGCGCGAAACTCGTTGTTTTGGATGCCCCTTTGCTTGTTGAAGCACACATGCTTTCAATGATTGATTTTTTGGTTGTCGTAAAAGCAGATTTTGCAACACGCGTAAAGCGCATTGTGCAACGCGATTTTTTTTATCCCGAAGAAGCCGTTAAAAGGATTAATGCGCAGATTCCATTGGAGAAAAAACTTGCGCTCGCAGACTTTGTTATTGACAATAATGGAAAGCTTGCGGAAACAAGAAAACAGGTTGAAAAACTCTCATTGAAACTGAAAAAATTGGTGAAAAAAAATGAGTAAAATTGCTGTTTATGCCGGGACATTTGACCCAGTGACAAACGGCCATCTGGATGTCATAAAAAGGGCAAGCGAACTCTTTGGAAAGCTAATTGTTGCTGTTGGCGAGAACCCAAGAAAAAAGCCTTTTTTTTCGCTGAAAGAAAGAATTGAACTATTGAAAGAATGCACCAAAGGCATTCTGAAAATAAATATTGAATCTTTTTCCGGCCTGCTCGTGGATTTTGCAAAACAAAAAAAAGCGCGCGTTTTAGTCCGCGGCCTGCGCGAACTAAGCGATTTTGAAATTGAATTCCAGCAGGCAATAATAAACAGGCAGCTTGCACCCGAAATAGAAACAGTACTGATAATAACAGACGCAAAATTCTTTTACCTGAATTCAACGATTGTGAAAGAGCTTGCGTCTTTCAATGCAAAAATTTCGGATTTTGTCCCTGTCCCGGTAGAAAAAGCACTCTGGAAAAAATTTTCAAAAACAGTTTCAAAATAGCATTTTTTGTTTTTTTTTCAGCAGCCAAGAAACGCTTTCAACAGCATTTCCCAATTCCATTTTCTGCGGAATCGCAATAATCTTCACCTCGCCAATTTTTCCCATTTTTTTGAACAGCTTTAATTGGAAGCCAGCATCCAAATCGTGCAATGAAAAAACATCGTTGCCGCAAATCCTTTTCAGGTCGCTAATAACGCAAACCTTTTCCACGCCGGCAACAGCATCCATCAATACAATGTTTTTTGGAAATTTTTTTATCGAATCAATTGAATCAATTTCCTGAAAAAAAATGCCTGAAAATTTCTTTTCCAGCAGCTTTGCAGCGCTAATCGCAATGCTATCCTCTTTCACCAGGGGATTTCCCAGCACAAAGACTGTTTTCTTTTGCGGCATGTTTATATTTTTTCTCTGATTATTATTAAATAATGAAAGAACGCACTGCAATAATATTGATCCTTCTCACTGCCTGCATCAGCGGCTTCTCGATTTTCCTGAACAAGTTTGCTGTCGCAAACGCCAACGCGCTTGTTTTCACGACAATGAAAAACATTCTTGTTTCAGTTTTCCTGCTTTCAACAATTCTTTTGATAAAGGAAGCCCGCGTTCTGAAAACTCTTTCAAAAAAAAACTGGCGCGACCTCGCAATGCTCGGCTTCGTGGGCGGCAGTGTTCCTTTTCTGCTGTTCTTTTTTGCATTGCAGAGCACGAGCGCAGTAAACGCCGGCTTTTTGCACAAGACAATCTTTGTTTTTGCGACAATCTTCGCATTTTTTTTCCACAAGGAAAAAATAAGCAAAAGCTTCATTGCAGCTGCCTGCCTCTTGCTTGCAGGCAATTATCTACTCTTTTCCGGAATCTCTGCTTTCAGCTTTGCTGACGCGCTGATTATTGCGGCAGTATTGCTTTGGGCAATAGAAAACGTTTTTGCAAAATGCATTTTCCAGCACAACCAGCAGATAACTGGAAATATTCTTGGTTTTTCAAGAATGTTTTTCGGCAGCATTTTCATGCTCGCTTTTCTCTTTTTCACAAACCAGTCACAATTCCTTTTCAGCCAGCCACCGCTAGAATTAGAATGGGTTCTATTGACTTCAATTCCGCTTTTTTTCTATGTTCTTTTCTATTACAACGGCCTGAAAGAACTTCCAGTGCACAAGGCAACAGCATTGCTCCTGCTTGGCCAGCCAATTACAGCAATGCTTTCAGCATTCTTTCTCCACCAAACAATTTCCATAAGCACAGCAACTGGAATAATCCTGACGCTCGCTGGCGCTCTGCTCGTAATCGGCCTTGGCTTCTTCGCAAGCTTTCTCTCTGGCAAAAAATTGATTATTATTAAAACACATTGACTGCTTTTTTTTGTAATGGATTCACTCGTTTTCGCGTGCGCGTACAGTTACATTACAAACAAGCTGGATTACTGCGGCAAAACAGGCTGCCATGCGGAATTGCTTGATTATATCCAGCATCCTTGCAAGGAAAAGCGCGAAAAAATAATGCAATTGCTCTCAAGCTTTTTTGGCCTGCACTCTTATCTTCAGCTTATTGCGGAGAGCAATGAAAAGCACTGGCTCGATTTCAATGTGCTCGAAGCCTACTGGCTCGGAAACAGCTTGCTGAAAAGCGTTTCGCAAAAAGATTTTCAAAAAACAATTTTGTCACTGCAACAATTCGGCTTGCCGCGTTCTCTTGCAGAAAAAAAAGCTGCACAATTGCCTGCAGGCTTGTTGCCGCACCATTCCGCACACGTTTTATACGTGAATTTTATTACACAAAAGCTTGCGCCGATTCAAAAAAACCTTTCCAATTGCATTATTCAGTGGGCGCGAGTGCAGGGACAAAAATTTGACGGCCGCATTATTGCAAAAGGAATTGAACTTGTTTCACAAAATAGTTGCTTTGCCTTGCGAGAAAAAAACCGCTTGCTTGCAAACCCTTTCAATCTGCAGGTTCAAAAAAAAGATTTTGTTTCAGTCCACTGGAACAACGCAATTGCAGTGCTCGAAGAACACCAATTAGAAAACCTGCAACGCTTTACAAAACAAAACATTGATATGTTAAATTCCCAGCCGCGAATTTTCAGCAAGCATTAGCAGAATGTTTCTTTTCAAAATTAGCATTTCAATTGCAATTATGAGGACAAAAATTAATTATGTATAATATCGGTTGTTAAAAAACCTTTTTCATAAAAAGGTTTTTATACCATAACTTCGTTTATTAATCGCAAAAAGGGAAAGTAATGTCAAAGGCGCTTTATAAAATTGTTGTTAAAGGTAAGCGTATTCAACGAGCCATGTTTAGAGACTTTGTAGATGAAAAAGCCAGAGAATACAGCTTAACGGGTTTTGTTTGCAATTTGACTAATCCAACAAGAGATGTCTTAATCGAATGTGAAGGGGAAGAAAAAAATATCCAAAACTTTTTAAGAGAAATAAAAAAACTTAAAACAAAGAACAAGGAAGAAATGCCCCAAAGCGAATTATTGCTAATCGAGTTGGGAAATGTTATTGCAGAAAAGAGAAAATATAATGCGCAATACTCTGATTTTGAAATAATCAGAAAAGAGGGCGAAGTAGGAGACAGAATCGCCGAAGGCGCACACCAAATGATGCAATTAAGAAAAGAATTTAACAACAAATTTTGTTATTTAGACGAAAAATATGGGGATATTTCGAAAGAATTGCATGCCCTAAACGAAAATCTCGTGGCCATAATTAAAAACTTTTTAGAAACAAAGACCCACAAGCAGTAAGGCATTGAATGGAGAAAACTAGTATTCTATTGCTTTTCTGAATTTGGTTCTCTTTCTGCATGCATTGGGTTCATGGCCTTCATTCACCCTGTTCATGAACCCAAAAAAATCTTTAATTGTTCATTCCATTTTTTCCACTACAACCTTGTGCTGCACCAAAACACTGTCGCCAACGCGCGCCTTGATTACGTTTGCAGCTTCTCGTTTTTCCCCGCCATAATCAATCACGGCAATTTTTCCGCGCTTTTTCAATTCAATTATTTTTCCGGGAATTGCAAGGCACATTTGAACCACAACAATCATGGTTAAAAAGTTTTATTATGCTATTTCTTCAGATTTTGGCTGTTTGGTTTGGTGCTTTTATGGGCGTTGTTATTGACAGGGACAAATGCTGTTATTGCGGCGGTTGCAGCGCAGTTTGCCCAGCAAATTGCCTTGAATTAAAAGAAACGCGGATGATTGCGGATAACGAAAAATGCATTAATTGCATGGCTTGCATCCGCATCTGCCCTGTTGCAGCAATAACCCTTGAAAGGGAATTAAAACAAAAAAGCGAAAGGTGAAATAAATTGGAGGAAGATGGTGATTGGCAATGCCTGTTGTAAAAATTGATTTGTTGGAAGGCCGCACTAAGAAGGAAAAAGAAAAATTAATGAAGTCAATCTTCAGGGCTTTTGAGGAAAACAATATCCCAAAGAAATGGGTTTCAATTGTGATTTCAGACTTGCCGGAAGAAAACTGGGCAATATCTGGAGAAACTCTTTCCAAAAAAATTGCGCGGGAGAAA
Source organism: uncultured archaeon (assembly GCA_964402015.1). Lineage (GTDB taxonomy): Archaea > Iainarchaeota > Iainarchaeia > Iainarchaeales > JAGVWC01 > CAYOAS01. Next base: position 6,087 of record CAYOAS010000036.1, read on the forward strand.
AAAGAAAAATAGGTGTTTGGTTTGGAAGAATTTGATGTCATTGTTGTTGGCGCTGGCCCTGCTGGATTGGTTGCTGCTGAAAAGTGCGCAAAGGCAAAATTGAATGTTTTATTGCTTGACAGAAAACAGGAAATCGGCACGCCAAAACGCTGTGCCGAAGGCTTGAGCCTAAACTGGTTCAAGCGCCTTAAACTAAAGCCAAACAAGGAATGGTGCATCCAACCGGTTTACGGCGCAGCACTCTATTCGCCGAACGGAAAAAAAGTTTTCTTCAAAACAAAAAAACTCCAGGGTTATGTTCTTGAAAGAAAAATTTTTGAAAAACACTTGGCGATTGCAACAGCAAAAGCCGGCGCAAAAATAATAGTTAAAGCGAATGTCGAGGGCGCGCAGCGCGAAAACGGAAAAGTGATTTTGACAGTGAATGAATCCAGCGAGCAAAAGCAATACTCTGCGCCAATAATAATCGCTGCTGACGGAGTTGACTCGCGCGTTTCAAGAATGCTCGGCTTAAACACAACAAACAAGCTCAATGACATTGACTCTGGCTACCAGTATGAATTGACAAACATTTCTGGTTATGACAAAGGATTATTGCACTTGTATTTCGGAAACGAAGTCGCAAAACGTGGTTATTGTTGGGTGTTCCCCAAGCGCCATAATACAGCAAACGTTGGCATTGGAATTGGCGGTGCAACCGAAAAAAGCGCAAAATATTATTTGGACAAATTTATTGCCTCGCAACCGGGCCTTGCAAAAGGCAGCGCGATTGAAGTAAATGCTGGCGCTATTCCAGTCGGCGGTTTTCTGGAAAAAATGGTTGCAGACAACCTGCTTGTTTGCGGTGATGCAGCGCACCATGTTGACCCGATTCACGGCGGTGGAATTGGCATTGCAATGGAAGGAGCGGAAATAGCAGTGAAAACAGCAATAGAGGCAACAAAAAAACGCGATTTTTCCGAAACTTTCCTGAAAAAATACAATGTTGAATGGTATAAAACGCGCGGCAACCAGTTAAAGAAGCGCGTAAGGGCAAGAATACTGCTTGAAAAGCTTTCAGACGACGATTTCAATTATATTGCGGAATCTCTTGACTGGGACGATGTTTTAATGATTGGTTACGGCAACCTTGACACAACAACAAAACTCGCTTTCCTCGCAAAAAAACTAATAAAAAGACCTGGCCTCATAGCAATATTGGGAAAATACTTGCAGGGCTGAACAGCAAATTTCAAATTATTGCATTGGTCAGTTTTTGCGTGCTTTTTTGTCAGGAATTGCTTTTTTTAATCCAAAAGTTATTTCCAAGCGGTAAAATTCCGTTTGGGAGAATTCTTTCATATATCCTGTCAACCGTTGTATGTGTCCAGAAAGAAGAGGTTTTAGCTCTCGCACTTTTAGCCCATGTTCTTCTGCATCTTTGCACAAATTGTTGATTATATTCTTACTTCCTGCTGTTACAAAAATTTTTCCATTTGGCAAAAGAATGTTTGGCGCTTCCCTAAAAAGCCCTTCAAGTGAAGTGGCTATGTCAGGCATATCAATGTTTATGTGCCTGGCTTTCCAGCCATTTTTCTTCATTTCGTCAATAAAAGCAGAGTAGTATTGCGGAGCCACTTTAATGTTTGGAAAATCTTTTGCAATCGTCTGCCCTGCCGCAAAAACACTCCAAAAGTCTTTATCACAGTAAGCAGGGTCAACAACAGCATAGTTTCTCAATGAATTTCTTTTTGCTCTGCGCATTATCCATTCAGCTTTACCGCTTCCAATGTCCACTGTCTGAAAAATTTTTGGCTGTGTCAGTCTCCCAAAAGGACCTTTCCCAATTCGCTTTAAGCCCATAAAATAGTTGCTGCAAAAAACAGTTTAAAAACAAAGCCAGCAATATTTATTATTCATGGAAACAAGCAATATTGCGCTCGCGTATGTTGTTGCTGAACTAAAGCCTTTGGTTGAAGGAGCTTTCATTAACAGCGTGCAGTTGGTGAAAGATTCTGTTTTCAAGATAAAAGTGCATTCGAAAGAGCATGGCACAATTGACTTGCTTGCAACTCCAAACGCTCTTTATCGGACAAATTACAAATTGCCTGTACAGCAGGCGCAAAGCGGTTTTGCAGCTTTCCTGAAAAAAAAATTGTACAACAAGCGCATTCTTTCAATCGAACAGCACGGCTTTGACCGCATAATAGAAATGCATTTTATGGAATTTGACTTGGTGTTCGAATTGTTTGCAAAAGGCAATGTTATCTTGAAAGACAAAACTGGAAAAATAATTTCCTGTTATTCCAACGAGGAATGGAAAGACCGCAAAATTAGAAGGAACGAGCAATACAAGTATCCCGCAGCAAAACCTTCAATTACGGAAATTTCCAAAAGCGATTTCAAAAAAATTTTGGAAGAAAGCGCGCAGGATTGCGTGCGCGCGATTGTTTCAGCGCTGAATGTTGCTCCAGTGGCTGCAGAAGAGGCATGCATTATCGCTGGCATTGAAAAGCAAAAAAAATCCGCAATGCTTTCAGAAAAAGAAGCAAAAATTCTCTTCGAAGCGCTGAAAAAAATTTATTTTGTTGAACAAAAAAAACTGAATCCACTGGTTGTTGAAATTAAGGGGGAAAAACAATTGTTCCAGTTTCCATTCGCTGCGCTCCCCGCGGGAAACACAAAAAATTTTTCCTCTTTAAGCGAGGCGCTGGATGAAAATCTTTCCCAAGACCTGTTGAAAAGCGAGGAAAAAAAAGCCAAAAAAGAATCAGACCAGAAAAAAGCGCGCCTGCAATATAGCCTTGCAGAGCAATTGAAGGCGCGGCAGCGCCTGGAAAAAGATGAAAAAGAAAACAAAAAGAAAGCAGAACTGGTTTACTTTTATTATTCGGAAATAAAAGAGCTGGTTGATGCAATAAACAGGGCACTGGAAAAAAAAATCAGCAAAAAAGAAATTATGTATAAGATTAAAAGCCTTGGCAAAAAGCATAACCAATCTGCCAGGCTTTTGGTTGATTTCAACCCGAAAACCAAAAAGCTGGTTCTGGATTTACCAGACCAGTAGAAACCAAGATTCCGGAAAAATTAACAGTTATTCCTGTGGTGCAGCAACTAGTTCTCTCTCGTCTACTATAAAAACGTCGCTGACTGCCGTGACTGCCGAGTAAGGAATATTTATTATTCGCTCTTTTGGATTGAGCCTGCGGATTACTTTTGAATCCCTGTCAACCTCAACCATCAGAACTTCTATTTCTCCGCTTACTTCATTCACGAGCAGGTCTGTAAGTTTCCCTACCTCGTCTCCCCTGTTGGTTATTACTCTCTTTGTAGCAAGTTGCCTTGCAATAGTGTATTTGTACACTTTTTTTCACCTTATTTCTTAAAGTAATTACAGGTTTATAAATATTGCGCCAAAATTTCGCTACATAAATTGAAATGTGGCTAATTCTGGCTTAAATTGGCAAAAAATCAGGGAATAACGCCATTTAAACTATTATGTATATTTGTTTTTTTTTGGCTTTTGCATTCAATGCCCGCGCTTTCCGAGCATGATTACCAATGCAACAGATATGATTGCCAGCAATATTAAATTTGTTTCCGGCACTGCTTCTGGCGTAGCAGCAATAATAGTCAGTATTTCGCGCTTTTCATCATTTATCAGTGTCTTTTCAGTTCCGGTATTTGTTATTTCTGCTTTTACCCAATAGTTTTTTCCTGGTTCAAGCTCTGTGTTATTTTTCAATGGCACACATGAAAACACGACTGTTAGTTCATTGTTTCCTGTTTCACTGTAAACCATCGTAATTTTTTGCGCGTATTCTGTTGTGATTTTTTGGTTTGTTATTGCTTCCAAAAAATTTAGTTTCACTTCTGGTTCTAACGTTGCCTTGCTGAAATTTTTTAACGTGACTGCCACATCAAAGCAATCTATTTCTTTTGGCAGGTTTTTTGACGGGCTGATGTTTATCTGTTTCACGGCCAAAACATCTGCCGGCGGCGGAACAAGAGTGACCTGAACTGTTGCGCTGACTGTCTTTGCCGGAATTGTTGTCAATCCCCAATAATCATCATAAGTCAATGTTATTGGCATTTCTATTGTTTTTGGGGTTTCCTGCAATAAAGTGTCAAAAGTTTCAGTCAATATTGCTCTGTCATTTTCTGTTCCCGGGACAGTTAAAGTTTGTGCAGAAACAATTTTTGCAGAACCAATTATCACTGGGTCTGGTTCTCCGAACACAGCACTGCTTGAATTTATCTTAAACCATTGCCCCGTTGTTCCAGCACTATTGTTTGTGACTTCCCATGGAATTGCCCAAGTGTATGCTTGGTCGTACGGCGGGAAATAAACAGTTAAATTGCCGCTGCTTGGCGCAACCAACCCGGCAAACATTTCATCTGGATTCAAAACAATTACATTGTAAGCATTGTTTGCCATGTTTGGTTTGTTTTGGATAAGTGCCCAGTCCTGCAAAACATTAATGTACTGGTTCAAAAAAGCATCCCAGCTGTGTGCCCCTATTTCGCTTACTCCTTCTGGCGGGCATTCCTTTATGTAAAGCCTTGCATAATATTTGCCATGGCTGTTAAATGGCACTGAAATCGAATTGTTTAATGTAAGTGTTCCGGCAGGATTATTAGTATAGGTTGCAACAAGATTTCCACTATT
>CAYOAS010000037.1:0-10447 GCA_964402015.1 uncultured archaeon
CAACCGCTGGTTCGACAAAATTCTGGCTTTTTGTGTTAGTGAAAGTGCCTGGCACAAATCTTCCCACTATTGCTTTTCCTTTTATTGCTTCTGCAAACTGCCTTGCCGGTTCCTGCCCGTATAATTTTCTTGAAACAGAAACAATTTTTTCGATTGGGAATCTTGCGAGAAATTTTGCGGCTGTTTTTATCCTGTGGTCTATTGTCTGGATGTCAAAGACTTTTAAGCCGTCTTTTCTTACCTTGAAGACAAAGCGTTTCATGTCGCCTGTCTTGAAAACCGTGCCAATATGCGAGCCAGTTTTCAGGTATTTGTCTACGTCCAGCAACATTTTTTCAGTCATTCTTCACCAATCTCTTTTTTTTAAACATTGTATTTCAGCAGGTCGTCTATCAGGTCAACGTGGCTTGCTATCATTCGCCTGCAGCAGTATCTTTCTATTCCTAATTCCTCGAATGCTTTTTCTGCGGAAATTCCTTTTTCTCTTTTTTTCAGGAATTCTTCGTATTCTTCTGCTATTACTTTTCCGCAACTGAAACATCTTACCGGGATTATCATTTCAAACCACCTATTTACCTTTTGCTTTTTTGCTTGTGCTTTCTTGCACCAATGCCAAGCGGCTTCTTTGCTTCTTTTCTCCTTACATCATCAACCAATAATAGCCTGTCATAAGCTAAAAACTGTTTTTTCAGTTTTTCATCATTATAGTATTCAACCAATGCCTTTGCTATTGCAGCGCGAGTGGCAATTCCTTGGCCGACAAAACCTCCGCCCTTGGCTGTTATTTCAATATCGACTTCTTTTGCCAATTGCCCGGCCAACAATAATGGCTCGTTTATCATTTCTTGCAATTGCCTTGGCTCGAATGTTTCAAGCCTTCTTTTGTTTATGAAAACTTTTCCAGTGCCTTTTCTTATTACAGCGCGCGCGACAGCGTTCTTTTTCTTTGCCTTTGCCGTAATGCCAAATTTGTGTTTCTTTTTTTTTCTTTTTACTAATTGTTCAGTCATTATAATGCACCTTTAATCCAAGAGCTTCAGTTAAATCCTTCAAATACAAAAAATTCTTTTTCTCGCGGTTTTGCGCGCGCGCTATTGTTTCATGTTTTTCCTTTTGCAGGCTTTTTGGCACGCCGATATGCACTTGCAATCTTTCCAGCGCTGGCTTTCTGCCCCTTGTGACGTTTGGCAGCATTCCTTTTATCGTGCGCTTTACAATTTTGTCTGGCATCCTTGAATATTTTGGGCCATAATGCGGGTTGCCAACAACAGACATGTCAACGCGTTTTTTGTATCTTGCAAGAAGGTAATCTCTCGGTCCTTTTATGACTGCCTTTTCCGCATTCACTAATTCTATTCTTTCGCCTTTCAGCAGGCGCTTTGCAATCTGTGTTGATGCCCTTCCAAGCACCAAATCTTTCAAATCAATAACAGTCACCATGTTGTATCACTTTACAAGCACCATTTCGCTTGGTTTTGCCTTGCTTTCAACCAATTGTTTCAATGAAATCGCTTTTCCTTTTGCTTCCTCGATCTTTTTTTTCGCGCCCGCGCTGAATTTAAATGCTGCAGTTTCCATTCCTGCAAAAGCGTTTCCTGAAGAAAGGACTTTTCCCGGTACTACTAGAATTTTTTTCTTGTTTGCTTCGGCAATTTTTCCGAGCTTGCTCAGATTCACTTCCACCTGTTGCCTTCGCGCTTTCCCCAATTGTTCAGCTATGACTATGAAAATCTTTTGCTTTGTTTTTTTCCCGTGCTTTCTTATTTCAGCGACGAGTTTTTGCGTTTCCAGTCTTATTGCGCCGGTTTTTTTCATAAAAATCAATTTCAATTTTTTATTTTAGAAGTGTTCCAATTTTCTTTCTTTTTGGACAGCCCATTCCGTTTTTTCTTTGGGACAGATGTAGACCCGCATTTTCTTTCTTTGGCAAGACCGTAGACTTTCTTTCTTTTTCCAAAAGAAAGAAAGGCTTGGTTGCAGAGAGGCGGATTCGAACCGCCGAAGGCACTAAGCCACCAGATTTCCAAAACGATTTCTTTTTTTTCAGAAAGTTTTTTTTTGATTTATGGTTTCTTAAGTCTGGCCCCGTTGACCGCTTGGGTATCCCTGCTTGTTCTGCTGCAATGATTGGGGCTTATAAATCTTTTAATGCCTTTCTGAATTCCCCCGTTTTTTGTTCCAGTTTGTTTATTGCTTCTTCGATTATTGCTGTGTTTTCCAGCGATTTCATTGTTTCTATTGTCAACAGGAATGCTTTTTCGTTTTCTTTTATTTTCAGTTGTGAAACCTTGCATGCGTCCCTGCATTCTCCGCAGAGGTCGCATTGCAGCGGTTCTTTCAATGAAATTGTTTTTCCCTTGACTTCAAGTATTTTTTTTGGGCAAGCGTGAATGCAGTCCTTGCAAAGATTGCATTCTTTTTCTGTGGCAATGTCTGCAACGTTCTTATAACCGATTATTGCAGTCTGCCATTTTGCATGGTCTTTTCCCCTGCCGATTGTTGCTTCCATTTCTATTTTTATTTTTTGGTCTTTTTTCAGTTTTGCAATAGGGACTTTTTTGTCTATGACGTCTATTTTTGGGTCGGTGCTTTTGATGTCTTTTCCGTAAACAGTGCATGGCCCCTCTTTTTCAAGGAGCAATTTTAGCGTGTCGCCTTCCTTGTATCTTTTCATGTCCATTTTTATCGGAAGCATTGAAAGCCTGTGGGCGAGCATTTCGTCCGGTATTATGGATGTGTTTTCGTATATTGAAACGTCTTCCACGGCAAGCGTTTGCACTTCGCCCATTGCGGCACGCCTGATGCTGTTAATCATTACAGTATCTGTGTCTGTCACGAGCAGTTTGAGCACATTGTTTTTTTCTGAAATTTTTTTTACTTCAACCAAAAAAATCACTTCCATCAAGCGTTATTTTTTTCCTCTGAATTTTTTCTTTTTTCTGCAGCCGTTGTGGGGGATTGGGGTAACGTTTTCAATGTTCCTAATCATCAAGCCATTTCTTGTTAGCGAGCGTATTGCTGCTTCCGCGCCTTGTCCCGGCGCTCTTGCCTTGCTGCCGCCGGTTCCGCGGATTTTTACGTTTACTTCCGTTATTCCTTTTTCTTTTGCTTTTTCCGCGACTGTTTCCGCAACCTTCATTGCAGCGTATGGGCTGCCTTCCTTGTGTTGTGCTTTCACTACCATTCCGCCGCTGCATTTTGCTATTGTTTCAGCGCCGGTCTGGTCTGTCAGCAAAATCATTGTATTGTTGTTTGATGCATAAATGTGAATTATTCCGCGCTTACCCATTCAAGCCACCTTCAACAATTTCTTTTTCTTCTGCAATTTTGGCTTCGGCAGGCAATTCTGCAATTATTTCTGCCTCTTCTTTTTCAACTGCTTTTTTTCCTATTTTTTTTGCTTTTTCGCTTATTTCTGAGAACTCTTTTTTTATTTCTTCTTCTGTTTTCTTTTGTGCGAGCTCCATTGGTTTCCCATGATAGGCTATTTTTGCGTCCTCGCTGCGTTTTACAATATAACTTGGTTTTGTTATTTTTTTTCCGTTCAGTGCTATGTGCCCGTGAACAATAAACTGCCTTGCCTGTTTGATTGAGTTTGCCAGGGCTTTCCTGTAAACAATTGTTTCAAGCCTTCTTTCAAGCAGTTCGCTGGTTTTTAGCGTTAAAACATCATCAAGCGTTGCTTTTTCGTCCAGCAATCCAATTTTGTTCAGGCTTGCGATTAGCTCTTTTTCAATTTTTATTCTCTGTTCCAACGGCTTTGCGAGCAATTTTCTTGCGCTGTGCCTTTTTTTCCTTAGGAATGATTCAATCATCCAGAGTTCGCGCTTGTTTTTCAAGCCATATTGTTTTTTTGTCACTCTTTCTATGTCTAGCCTTTTTTTGTCCCATGGCTTTTTTGGCCTTGAATATTTTTTTCTCGCGTGCTTTGGATGACCCATTCAATACACCTTTTTGCTTGTTCTTGTTTTTTCGCCAACCTTTTGCGAAGCAAAAAGCTTTTTTTGCTTGTTCTTGTTTTTTGCAAGCCTTTTTCCAAAAGGTTTATTTTTTCTTTTCCTCTTTTTTTCCTGTTTCTGTTTTTGCGGCTGCAGTCGCTTGTGCAACGTCTTTTTTCATTACTCCGACAACTCCGCCTTTGCCCCTGTGGGTTGAGCGAGTCTTTTGCCCTCTTACTGTCAAGCCCCAGCTGTGCCTCAATCCCCTGTATGATTTTATTTCGTTCAAACGCTGCAAATCCTTTCTCAATGCGAAATCCAAATCGTTCATTATTGCGTGCCTGTCGATTCCTGTTTCAAATTCTTTTCTCCTGTTGAATGCCCATTTTGGAATGCCGTATTTTTCCGGATGCAACACTATTTCTTCAAGCTTTTTGTCCTGTTCTTCAGTAAGGTTGCCTATTTTGCTGTCAAATTTTATTCCGTTTTCTTTTTCAAAAACATAAGATAATATTCTGCTCAGGCGCATGCCAATCCCTTTTATGCCGGTGAGAGCCATGAATATTGGCAGGTTTCCATCCAAGTCCTTTCCTGAAATTCTGACAATGTATCTTATTTCTTCAGCCATTTTTATTCACTTATTCTTTTTTCCCGGTCGGAAACAAATGCCTGGGATTGCATCTTTTCTTTTTCATTTTTTTTCCTTCAACAATAACAAAACCGTTTTTTTCAACCGCGACAACTACAACTTTTTTTCCGGCATTCCTGCCGCGTGTCTTGATGCAAACGCTTCCTTCTTTTATTCCAACCATAATCATCGCTTACTCTATTCTTTTGATTGCTTCTTCAACAAACTTTTTCAGCTTTATCGAAGACATTTCTTGTTTTTTTCCAGCGTATTTTATTTTCAGCGCTTCTTCCAATACCATTGCCCTGCATTTGTTGCAAAGCAATCCTGCAAACATTGCGCTCGGCCTTTTTTGTGTTTTGCTCAATTTTCTTGTTCCTGCAATTCCTTTTCCGCTTGGCGTTCCGTGCAATGCGCGGCTGCAAATGCTGCAGCGGCATTTTCCTGTTTTTTTCTTTACTGCAATGCGCTTTGTTTGCTTTGGTGTTTTTCTGAAAATCTTTTTTGCTGCCCTGTCTTTTGGCTTCATTTTTTTGCACCTTCCAAAGCGCTCGTTATCATGTTTATCAAAATGCCTGCTATTATTCCGGTGTAAATATACCACCATAACCAGCTGATTTTGCTTGTTATTTCAAAGCTGAAATTTCTGTGAATTACTGGCAACGGAAACGGCAGATTTATTATTGTGCCGCCGTACATTGAACCCAGTACTGCAAAAAAAACCAGGAACAATGGCATTGTGAAAATCATGTATTTCATGTTTCCCTGCATTATCACGTTCATTGATTCTAATGCTTCTGCCTGCAGTTTTTCCATTTCTTTTTTTGCCCCGTCGTCGTTTCGTTTCATGAGCTCGTTTATTTTTTTCTGGTTCTCCTTCATTTTGCCCTGGTGCAGTTTCTGCGTTTTTTTGTCAACTAATTTTTCCTGGATAAACCTTGAAACTGCACTGATTCCGATTGAGAACAATGCAATCTCTGCCATTTCGTTGAAAAAAACCATAAAAACCACTCAACTGAAAATCAACAAAAAAAGCGTTGAAACAATTGCTTTATGCGGTCAATCCGCATAAATTAATCCAGCAATAGCTTTTAAAATCCAATATTTCTTTTAAGCAAGAATATTGGCTCCCAAAAACTCGCGGTTTTTGTGTGAAACTCTCTCGCAAAACGTTTAACTTTTTTGTGTTCATGCGTGAGAGTTTCAGAACGCTTTTTTTTGCTTTTTTCATTATCCCAGAATCTTTTTGATTAAGGGATGTGCCTCCATTAATTGCTGCCTTGCAAGGTCCTCATAGAACCTGTAAACAATTCCGACTGTGAGCAATATTCCTGTTCCTGTTCCGAGCGCGTTTGTCAAGTCTGCAAATCCCGCTAGCAAGCCGACAAAAGCGCTTCCAATAATCGTTATCGGCGGTATATACCTGTCTAAAATTTTTCTTATTATGCGGGGGTCTCTTCTGAAACCCGGAACATACATTCCGCTTTTTTGCAATTGCCCTGCAACTGCTTCTGGCCCTTGCCCGGCCATTTCTATCCAGAATTTTCCGAATAATATGCAAGTGCAAACCAAAATTATCAAGTAAACAATCGCATGCAATATGTCGCCTCCGAACCCTGCAAGGCTGCCTTGCAGCAATATTTTTGCAATCAGGCCGTGCGGTGGCGTTACTGCAGTTCCAACAATGCCAAAAATGCTGCCAACGATTGGAGTGTTTTTTGCAATTGTTGAAATCAATTGTATGTTTGCAAACAGTGCAATTGCCAGTATTACTGGAATGTTTGAAACATAAAGCAATTTTACTGGGAATCTTCCGCCCATTCCGTGATAACCCATTGTTATTGGAATGTTAACGTGAATTCCTTCGGCGAAAACAACCACGAGGAAAATTATTATTGTTGCAATTACCGGCAGCAAATATTCAATGATTGCCTTTACAAAACCGCTTCCAATGCTGTTGATGAAAAGATAAATGTATCCCGCGCCTCCCATGCCTGCAAGCGTGCCTGCCAAATCAAACGGGTTAAACAGCTTCCAGATAATTGTTTGCGATACTCCCGCAGCAATGAACAGGCTGATTCCCGAACCAATGCCGTATTGTGAAACAACCTCGTCAAGATAGAGCAAAACTATTGAACCAAGCGCTATCTGCAGTATTACCAATAATAGCATTCCAGGGTAAGCAACAATCCAGCCGCCCATTGTGTAAGCAGCTGCCTCGAAGAAGCAAAGAATTATTGCCAGTAGCTTTTGCATTGATGTAAAGCGCGCCTTGTCTTTTGGATTGCTCAAATCAATGTCGATTATTTTTCCTCCGACAAGCAATTGCAATATTATTGATGCCAAAACTATTGGGCCAATTCCGACTGTTATGAGCGTTCCAATGTTGCTTGCCAGAATAAATTGGAATTGCAACAGTTGCCCGCCGGCGCTCTTTGTCATATCGACTCCGACAAGCATTGTGCTGCCCATTACAAAGAACAAAATCAGCACTGCTGCTGTCCACAAGAGCTTTTGTTTCAATGCTGGCTGTGTTTCCGGGTTTTTTACTTCCGGCAAAAGCCTGAACAATGGCTCGAAAATATCAAATACTCCCATTCAATCCACCTGTTTTTCCGTTTCTTTCCCTTTCTTTTCTTCTTTTTTTGCTTCAATTTTCGGTTTTGTGGATTCCTCTTTTTGGCCTGTTTTTTTTTCTTCAAACTTTTCCGTTTCAATTTTTCCCCCGGCTTTTTCTATTGCCAGCCTTACATTTTCCGTTGCCCTGATATTTTTCAGCAGCAACGCGTTTTTGATTTCGCCTTGCCCGAAAAGTTTTCCAATGCCTGCTTTTTCGCAGTCAATAATTATTTCGCTTCCTTTTTTTTCAGCAAGCTTTTTTTTCAGCAGAATAGGGATTTTTTCAACAAATTCCGATAGCTTTACTGATTCAAGCTTGTTTTTCTTTGTTTTCATGCGGATTTTTACGCCAAAGTTTTTGTAGCAGATGCTGAAGCGGTGCTTGTGCCCGCCGGCCATTCCCACTCCGCCCCTGCAGCCTGAACCGCGCGCATTTTTTGTGTTGCCGTGCTGTGTCCTGCCGCCGCGCAACTTGTTTTTTTTTCTTCTTTTTCTTACTGCCATAAAAACCATTATTTTCCTTTATGCCATTTTTTTAATCAAATCATTAATGTCATGCGCCCTGTATCCCCAGGCTCCGCCGGCAGAATATGATTTTTTTATTCCAGCTCTTTCAAAGCCCTTTCTTGGTGCTTTTAGCCTGAAAACGCTTTTTATTCCGGTTTCCTGCAATGTTTTTTTTCCTTCAAGAATGCCTTTTGCAAGCTCTTTGATGGAAGCAATCTTTTGCTTTTTCAGGAACTCCGAATCAATTCTATTGTTGCCCTGGATTCTCGCGCGCTTTTCCAGCAATAATTCCAAAGCGCTTTCTTCAAGCTCGCCAAAAGTGATTATTGTCTCTACGCTTTTCAGCATTTTTTTCAATTCCGGTTTTTCTTTTACCAGCACCAAATGGTTTGCCTTGAACAAGCGCAATAGTTCAAGAGTCCTTTTTTTGTTTTTTGGCAGGTGCAATTCGCCTTTTATTCTTATTACAGCAAGCATTCCAATCACTTTTCCAGTTTCTTTTTTATTGAGTCTGACATTTTCATTCCAGATGTTTTTGAAAGCGCGTCAACAGTTGCTTTCACAAAGTTTAGTTTTGTTCCAGTGCTGCCCCTGCTTTCAGCCCAAATGTCTGAAATTCCTGCAAACTTGAAAACAGTCTTTATGTTGTCGCCGGCAACCAACCCGATTCCTTTCGGTGCTGACATTAGTTTTATTTTTACCGAGGCACATCTTCCATTTACCTTGAACGGAATGCTGTGCTGCATGCCGCAAGTGCATTCCCAGCTGCCGCAGCCCCTGCGCACTTTGACAAGATTCAATTTTGCAGAGTTTGTCGCCTTTTTTATTGCTGCTATTTTTTCCTTATCCTTTGCGCTGCCTATTCCGACAAAACCATTCTTGTTCCCTACTAGCACGCTTGCCCTGAAAGAAAATATTCTTCCCGAGCGCACAACGCGCGTTGTCTTTGAAAATTCCACTAGTTCTTCATTCATGTCTGAAGCGAGAGCGTCAATTATTTCTGTTTCCAGCACTGGCAAGTTCAGGTCAAACAATTGCTCGAGCGAGCCAATTTCCCCGCTTTTTACTTTTTTTCCAAGCTCTGTCTTTGGCACCCAGTTTTCAACAACCTTTTCTTTTCTGGTTGTTTCAAAGTCTCTTTGTGCTTCCGGGTCTATTTGCCTTTTCCTTCTTCCTGATTTAGAGTTTTCGCCAGTCATTCATCTCACTTTTTTTTCCTTTTTAGGTTTTTTTGCAACAGAATAATTTTTCAGCACTTCGCCTTTTGCCTTTTCAAACAATGCCACTGTTTGTTTTGGGTCAAACCCGGCTTTGACGCTTGCGCCAAACTGCTTTTTGAATTCCTCGTCCGTCAATTTTTTTGCATAATCTTCAATGTGTTTTCCTTCAATCCTTTCTTTTTTTGGCAAAGCGCTTTCTTCGTGCGGAATTTTTATTCCGGCATCAATGGCTCCTTTCAGCACTGCAAAAACCCCTGTTCCGTGCGTCGAGCTTGCAAGGCCAATGTCCAATACCGCGCTTTCAATTTTTTTTTCTTTTGCCCTCAATCCAGCAAGCAATCCAGTGAGGTATGCTGATGGAAGGTTCCCGCAGTTTGCTTTCCATCCAAAGTCTGAAAGTTCTTTCGAGTGCGCAGAGCTTGTTACAGTATCGTTTCCCTTTGCACTCACAATAAACTGTGCCAAAAAATTTTTTGCAGATTTTCTTGCAACCAATCTTGGCAATCCTGATTTTAACAAAGCGATTCTTTTAGCATAGTCTGTCCTGTTTTCGCGCCTTCGCCTGAATTTTGCCAAGAAAGTGGATTTTTTTGCCATAATGTCACTCGGTTTTACTAAAGCCGCCTTACTAAGGCGGTGCGAATATGCAACCTCTTCGCTGTTGCTCAAAGGTTGGATTTGCCTGACGGCAATTTTAACATATCATAATTCCTCAATCATTTTTTTCCTGAAATAAACAAATCAATGTGCCTTTTTCCCCTGAAATAACCGCCTTTGACAAGCGAGTATGCGTTGGAATACTTTTCTCTGTCAATTTTTTTCTTTTCCTTTAGTTCTCTCAAATATTTTCTCTGTGCCCTCACATTGTCCATCCATTTCCTTTTCTTTTCAGTGCGAGCCTTTTTTGTACCTGTTCTTTTTCCAAATCCCCTCTTGCGCCCCCTGCGCTTTTTTTCCTTGAGTATTCTTGCCGGACCGCGGCTATGCAGGTGTGTTCTTTTTTTTCTTATGACATTGTCTTTTATCAGCGCGCGAATATCTTCCGTAGTCATTGCTTCCTGTATTCTGTCCACTTGTTTCGGGTCAAACCATATTTTTGTTGCCCCGCAATTCAAGAGTTTTTGCGCAATCGCCCGAATTTTTTTCAAATCCATAAACAACACTCTTTCAGTTTGCTATTTTCAAATTGTTCTTTTTTGCCTCGGCAATAATCAATTTCCTTTTTTTTGCGCCGATTCCAGAGGCAATCCTTACAATACAATCCTTTAACCCAGAAACTTCTTTCAGATTCCTTACCAAAACTTCCCTGTAACCGCTCGGGTGCAAGAACCTTATTTCCTTGCTTGTACGGTAGCCAGATTTTGGTCTTGCCCCATCCTCTTGAGTCCTTTGGATGTCTTCTCCCCTTGGCTTTCTCCATTTTTGCCATTTTTCAATGCTTTTTTTTCTGATGCTCTTAACCCCAAACCGGCCCCTGAAAACCGGCAAGTGCTTTTGCTTCAGCAATTTCCTCAGGCGCAGCATTTTCTTGTCTT
>CAYOAS010000038.1:0-10293 GCA_964402015.1 uncultured archaeon
CCTTTTCTTTTAAGGTATGAAATCGATTTGAACAAGCTATGCCTAATAAATTCTCCTCTTGTCATATTCAAGTTGTTATCTTCACCATAACAATCATAAATAATATCAAATCTCCTCCCATATTTTGCTTTAACCCCAATGCCTACTATACGCTGGTCTATAAAAGGCCTGTTTTCTGGAGCAATCGTATCTGACAATGTCAAAGCAACACTGACTATTTTTTCGGGGGCAAACTTCTTTACTTGTGCAAGCATGTTTCCATAACCCGCCCCCTTCTCCAAAACAAAAATTTTACCAGCTTCAAGCGCGATCTTTTCCCGCAACACTTCAGTTAATCGCTTTGCAAAAGGGGCTTGTTCAAGCTTTCGGCCCAACAAATATGACTCACAATTTTCTTTACCCATATCATAACGCCGCATAGATCTAATGTGCCGTGCTAACTCATCCCTTTCAAAAGAATGCCTTGTGTTCAACTGTTTTTTTAGGTTCATTTTCTGCATATTAAATTGCCTACTTCAACTATAAATTATTCCGCAACAACTTTCATTCTTCCGTTTGGAAGCATTTGCATTATTTCATCCAAATCAATTGCTGCTTCCGAAACTTTTTTGCGCAACAAGGCAAGGATTTTTTTTGCCGCATCACTTTTTTTCTCGTTGCCTTGCTGCAACGCGACAAAAGCAATAGCGTGCTTTTTTATTGCGCTTTCTGGCCCGGAAATAACGCGGAAAGAACCCTCGATTTTTTCCAGGCCAATTGCAATAGAAAGCTGAGTGTGCTTGAACCATTTTCGCTCGCCATAAACCATGAAAGCGCCTTTTCCAATTGATTCTCCGCTGGGAGCTTGCTTGCTCACTTGTTCTGGCAAAACAGAATAAACATTGGCAAGCGCCGCATTAGACTGCCAGGCGCGGCTGAAGACAACTGCAAATTGCGCAGCCTCTTTTAAGGATTGTTCTGGCGCAAAATTATTGCTTGACTTAAGGATGCAGTGCGGCGCGCCAAAAATGTCAGCGTGAAAAAACAAGTCTGTTTTTTCCATGCGCGATTTCACTATTTCCTCGTTCTGCTTGGCGTCCTTTCCACCAATAACCAGATAACAGTCGCTGGAAAAAAACCAGTGAAATTGCTCAAACCATTGCTTTTTTCTTTTTTTTATTGGAGTAATTGCCTGTTTTTCAGTCTGTTTTTTGTCCAGCAAAGCAATCTGCAATTCCATTTGAACAATTGCTTTTTCCAAGCTGGCAAGCTTTTGCCTTGCCTTCTTGCTTTTATCAAAAAAAAACGCGGCGTTTTGTTCAACGGATTTCTTCAAGTCAATTTCAACCAACATACAAACCAACTCTTGTTTTCTAATTCAATCCAATTTTCCTGCCTGCAAATTTTATGGGTATCCTTTCTCTTTTTTTATCAAGTCTATGAGCGTTTTTGTGCGCGAAGCGTTTTTGTAATAGGGTTCTGTCGTGTAAAAAATTTGCTTGTCTTTTATTAGTTTGAAGAAACCGGGCACTTTTTTTTGGTAGTTTTCTTCGTCGCTCTTGTGATAGCTTTCAACATCCTTGTGGACAAACTGTGCCATAATGTTCCAGTTGCCAGAGCCAATTATTGCGGAAAGCCTGACAAGATTGGGGTCTGCGCTTGCTGCTTTTACAAAGGAATCAAAGGCGTGCTTTTCAGAAACATCTGCCTGCAGCATTACAATTGGTTCCAAGCGAAAGCCAAATTTGCGGAAATTTACTTTTGGCCCAAAGCCTTCCAACAAGCCCTCTTTCAATAGAAAATCAATCGAACTCTTTATTGTCGCCTTGTGGTAATGCGTGTAAGACTGAATCTGGTTGATGTTCTGGATAACAGAACGCTTTTTCAAAAGAGCATCGAGGATGTTGATGCGGATTTCGTCATCAAATCTAATCTGTTGCGCCATAACTGTAACAATTATTATAGTTAAAGTTAAAAAAATAGTGCTTTTGTTGCATTAAAAATACTGGAATTGTTATATACTTAAAGGCGGTTAATGTTATTGTAATCTCAAGGGGGGATTAACTAAAATAGCTAAGAGATCAAAAAAATAACGGGGGCTAGGACAGGCTCACCAGGCCAAACTGGTTTTTTTTGGTCCTCCCCCGCTCCTTTCATTTAAAACTATTTCTTTCCCTTTTTTGTTGTTGAGCGCTTTGCTTGCTTTTTTTCTTCCGTTGGAATTTCTTTTTGTGGCAGAACAGCAATTGTTTTTTCCTGAACCGCTGGTTTTTCAGTTGGGACTGCAGGACTAGCGGCCGCTTTTTTGTTTTTCCATTCTTGTTTGGTTTTGCAGTTGTGGTTTATGCACATTTCAAAGCGAGAGCGCCTGTTCTCTATCTTTATCATGGGAGCATTGCATTCAGGGCATTGCCTGTTTAGGACAATTATTTTTCCCAATTGCGGCAAGGGATAAGAATTAATGCATTGGGGATATTTTGAACAACCCAAAAAGCGCTTTCCGGTTTTTCCTTTTCTGATCATTAACTGGCCGTCACAACCTAATTTTGTGCAGTTTCCAACAATTGAATCTTCAGTAAGCGCTTTTCTAATGTCAGAGCCAATCGCGTTTTTTTCGTTCAATAGCACTGCAAGTATTTCCAATAAAACATTTCTCGAACCCAACACAATATCGTTTTTTTTCTTTTTGCCCGCGGCAATCTCGTCCATTTCCTTTTCCAGTTCAGAAGTCATTTTTGGTTCTGTAACTGTCTTGCAGTACTTTTCCAGAGAATCAATTACTGCAAAAGCGATTTTGTTTGGCTCAATGGCTTTTAATCCGGAAATATAATGCCGCAAGTAAAGCTTTTGGAGGATTTCATGCCTCGTCGATTTCGTCCCGAGTCCTAAATCATCCATTAGTTTAATCAAAGCGCTTTGGCTATAGCGCGCGGGCGGCTGTGTTTCTTTTTCAAGCAAATCCAGCTTGATTAGCTTTACTCCATCCCCTTTTTCGAGCTTTGGCAAATGCACTTCCTTGATTGTAGAATAGGGATAGAATTCTTTCCAGCCAATTTTTTTTATCAGTTGACCGTGCGCAATGAATGGCTCTTTGTTCAGTTCTATTTCAACGCGCTGGTTGAAGGTAATTGCGTCCTCTGCAAGCGTTGCAAAAAAGCGCCTGCAAATCAATTCATAAACTTTCCACTGGCGCTCGCTCAATTGGGCTTTTGAGGCTGCTGCAACAGGATGAATCGGGGGATGGTCCTTCGTTTCTTTTCCCTTTGATGGCTCGATTTTTCCGAGAGCAAAAATCTTTTCAACCAAAGGAAGGAAATCAGGAACCTTTAGCAATTCATTCAATATCTCTTTCAGATTCAGGTTTGGCGGGTAAGTGCTGTTGTCAGTTCTTGGATAAGAGGTCAAGCCCATTTGGTAGAGCGTTTCAGCATGCTGCATTGCTTCTCCTGCAGTAAAGCCCAGGACTGTTGCAGCGCGCAAGAATTCTGTTGTATTGAATGGAACCGGCTTTGCTAATTTTCTTTCAGCGCTTTCTACTTTTACAACAATTCCAATGGCTTGTTTTTTGTTTAGTATTGCTTCGGCTTCGCTTTTTTCCCAGAATTTTCCTTTTTTGTGCTCTGCCTCAAACTGCTGCTTGTCTTTTTCAAAAAGCGCGGCAAGCACCCAATACTTTTGCTGTTTGAAAGCCAAACGCTCTTTTTCACGGTCAACAATCAAAGCCAGAACTGGCGTTTGCACGCGGCCCACTGACAAAAATTCTTTTCCCAAGCGCCCGGAAACCAAAGAAAGAAAACGTGTCAATACTGCCCCCCAAATCAAATCGATTTCGCGGCGCGCGTCAGCGCTGTCAGCAAAATTGAAATCAACATTTGCAAGCTTTGAAAATGCTTCCTCGATATCGCGTTTTGTTATTGCGGAAAAATACGCGCGCGAAACCATTACTCCGGGGTTTGCCTGCTGTATGAAACGCAGTGCCTCAACGCCAATGCTTTCTCCTTCGCGGTCTGCATCAGTCGCGATAATCACGGCTTCTGCCTTTGGGGCTGTTTTTTTCAGCAAAGCAATAATGTTTCTTTCTGTTCCAACATATTCAATCGGAGCAACAGTCAATTGCTTCAAATCAGTTCCGAGCCAGTTGGAAAACTGCCTTGGAAAATCCACGTTGACAATATGGCCGCGCAACGGAATAACTGCAAAATCCTCGCTTCCTTTTTTGAACTCCAATAATTGCGCGTTGTCCTGCTTTGTTATTGCAACCTTTTTTCCGGCCAAAATTGAAGCAATGCTTTCCCCGGCAATCGCTTTTTCTGAAATTATTAACTGCACAAAAAAACCTCAAAACGCTTTTCTCTTTTGGACAGCCAGCAGACTTTTCTCTTTGCGGGATTAAAATCCCGCGGTTTTTCTTTTGGACAGACCGTAGACTTTTCTTTTTCGCAAAAAGAAAAGGCTTGGAGAAACAATTATCTGCATAAAACCGACCAAAAAAAAATTAAACAAAAAACAAAATGATATCAGAGTTTTTTTTGCAGCGAGCTGCTTGGCAATGCGTTCGTGCGCTTCAGTTCCGACAAAACAACGAATGTTTTCACATCCAAAATGCCGTCAAAAGAGCCAATCTGGTTGATTATTCGTTCCGCGCTTTCCAAATCCAGAACAATTAGTTTTGCAAAAAGATTATACTCGCCTAAAACCTGTGATAGTTCAACGATTGAATCAACCGAATTGAGTTTTTTGACTAAGTCCTTGTTTTTTGAAATCTCGGAACGTATCTGGACAAAAATCGGGTTCTCGAATCCCAGCACCTTAAAGTTCACGTTTGCTGAAACAGAATCAATAATGCCCTTGCGCTTTAAGCCCTCAAAACGCTTTTTTATTGCAACGTCAGTGAGGTTGACTTCGCGCGCTATTTGAGAGAAGGAAGCGCGGCCGTCTTCCAAAAGCATTTGCAGAATCTTGTGGTCAATTTTGTCAAGCTCAAAAACCATTAAAACACCAAAACAGCCTTTTTAACAAAAAGGTTGGCGAAAAAAATGCTCCGCAAAACAGCCTTTTTAACAAAAAGAACTTTAATTATTCAAACACAAAAAGAATAAAAAGTTGACTTTTCAAAGAAAACGCTTTTTTTGATTCGATTTCAATACAATTCATTAACTCTTTGTTCAACAAACAATTATTGCATGCAGACAGACCCAGTAAAGCCGGCAGTGGAAAAGATTGCGCACGAATGCGAAAAGGCTGGTGCAACCAAATGGGAAGCAATCAGGATAATCAAAGAACTCAGCGCTGAAGAAAAAACAGGGAGTGAGCAAAAGCTGAAGGAAAAAGCGCTTTTCATATTGCGCTCGATTAATCCAGAGGCAGCAAGGGTTTTCGAGAGTTTTGCAAGAATGCACGTGCACAACAGCAGGCAATTGATTGAACAGTTTGACAGGGGAAACATAGTAAAATCGCTCTTGCAGGAAACACACTCCAACCGGGCGATTGCAGAAAAAATTGGTGCAGAGATTGAAGATAAAATAAAAGACTTGAAAATAAGGCACCTCACAACATCACTCATAAGGGAAATGGTGAACGCAAAACTATTGGAATACGGCCTGGAGGATTTGAGAAACAAATATGCGCGCTTGGGAATGCCAGTTGCAGACATTGAAAAAGAAATAAGCAATGGCTTGTTCGAAAACAAAGAAATTTTAATGGAATACAGCTTGCTGGTGGCTATCCCGGAAACTCTCTCCGAACAGCATTTCAGGGCAGACATGCATATCTGCAATGCTGAAGACTTTTGCACAAAACCATTCGGGGCTTCAATATTGCCAAACAGCAGGACAGGGGAAGAAGAAAAATTTATCCCTGAACTGCTGATGCAAATCGCAAAAACAAAAAAATTTTTTTCCCAACCGTTGAATATTGAATCGCTGAATTTTTCAATCGCAACAGCATTGGCCGGCGCAGGAGAAAAAAAAGCGAAAAAAACAGCATTGTTCGCATTTGACTGCATAAACTCAGCAAACTGCGGCGAAAGCAAAAAACCCACAATTACCCTGAATTTTTTTGTGCCTGAATCCTTCGAAAAAAACAGCGCACAAAAACAAAAAGCGATTGAAATCGCAAACGCAATCATCGAAGCGCCCGCGCAAAAGCAAGGCGCAAAAATAGTTGTTGCAGTGGACAGCAAATATTGCCTGAAAGCGCTGAACGCGAGCGCGTTCGAAAAAGAACAGGTTTTCGTCAACTGTTCAAAAGAAGAACTTTCGTCAATCGGCGCGCAAAACGTTTTTCCTTCGCAAAAATGCCGCGGCATCCTTGGAATGGTCGGGTTGAACGCGGAAAAAATAGCCTTGGAAAATTTTGGAAAAGAAAGCGCTTTCGAACAAGCGGTTCTTGAAAAAATCATCGCGGCAAAAAAAATAATCGAACTAAAAAAAACAGAACTTGAAAAAAGGCAATACCTGAAAGAAAACAACATCAACATTGAAGAGTTCAGGCCAGCGCTCGGCATCCACAATTTCCAGCAAGCAGTTGAAATATTGCTGGAAAAAAAAGAAACAGACAAGGAAAGCGCACTGTTCTGTGAAAGAATGCTGAAAAAAATCCGCGAACCCCTTGGCGAGGAATGGATAATAACCAGGTTTGCCGAAAGCGAAGGAAAAAAAAGATTTGATTATTTCAACGAAAAAAAATTCAGGCAACAATTAGACGGCTTGCGCGAAGGAAAAGAAAAAACCGCAAACGCGATTGCCTTGGCGCGAAACAGAAAAGAATTGGAACAGGCAATCGAAACAGGAGAACAACTAATAATCTTGTCTCCGGAACCGCAAATGCAAACCTAAACAACCATGGCTGAAACAGTGGGGCTTGGATAAACGTTGCAGCAAGTTATGGGCGCACTGCCGCGAGACATTCAAGCTCTTGCAGCAAGTTCCGTTTAGTCATTCTGTACAAAAAGCAAGAATACAAGCTTGTGGAATGCCGGCTGGCCCAGCGATTGCGGGCGAAAGCCCATCGCGCGCGATAGAACAAAAAAAGGGTTCAAGAAATAAAGACTGCGGGTCTTTCAAACTACGCAGTATACTACGGAAATTATATTGTTTAGCTAAAGCGTCTATAATCCTCTTTTTCATAATTCCGTTTAATTCCCTATTGGAAGCCAATAATATCTTCTTGTCACAGGGGCATTATTACCATAAACACCAATCCATTTTGCCATATAATAATCGTTTTTTCTCACGATAAAACTATATGATGCCCACTTAATATTATTGTAACTATAATCAATACTTGCATATCCAAGAATAGTTGTGGGTGTTGCTGCTGAATCAGAATAAGCCTCAGCCCTGGCACGCTGGTCCAAATCAGCCCCAGTCCATTCTATTACACATATAAATTCACCTGCTGTTAATGCTTTGGTTGCAGGTAAATCAATATTTGTTACTCCTGCATTTACTGTTGTTGATACCGCAGCAAGTAGTGTCCTGTTTCCAAATTCAGCAGCAGCGGTTTTCTGTAACGTCCCATCAGGAAACTTAATCCCTCCAGAAGTGCTTTCGATCGTGCCTGCGACGCTCAATTTTTGGTTTGGACTCGCCGTCCCGATGCCAACATTAGTGCCATTATTAAACAACACGCCATTTGCTATCCAGTTAGTTCCATCATGGCGCAAGGTCTGGCCAACAACACCAACAGGAAGACTGGCACCAGAAGGCCAAGCACTCCTACAATCAGAACCAATGCAAAGCTGCGTCCCCCTAATATTTCCAACAACATCCAACTTTTGAGTTGGTACAAGTGTTCCAATGCCAACATTACCGCTAACAAGCAAATTGCTTGGCATAGAAATTGTTCCAATACCAACATCACCAGTAACATAAAGATTGCTTGGCAACGGCTGGCTCCAATCCATTTCACCAACGCTATGGCCCATTACAGCAGGATTGTCGCCAGTACCACTTGGATTGTATGCCCAAACAAAACCAACTACTGCAATCAAAACAACAAAAGCAAACAGCAACAAAACATTCATCCATTTCGCAAAAGAACAAAAAGCCATACTATCCCTATAATTGTTTCTTCTTGAATAAAAAGATTTCGCGAAAAACAGGCTCTGTGTAAATATATCTTGTCTTTGCATAAAATGCCCAACAGAAGCAAAGCACGGTTTTCTCCAGTACAACCATAAAAAAATCAGACGTGGATTTTTATTAATTCGAATTTTGTAAGGTAAACAATTGTTTTCAATGCTTCAATGAACGGCAATACAAAAAGCAAAACCAAGAGAATTGAAACAAACCTGCCTGCAAAAGAGAACTGGTCAAAAGCGATTTCCACTAATGGTACAAAAAAAAGCAATAGCGTTGAAACAACAATCACAAAAACAGAAAGCTTTGGGCTGGAAAAAAAGAAATGCGCTGCATTCAAAAGCGCGTTTGTTATCCGCGTTTCATCAACAACAATTGATTGCGGGACAAACATGAAAACCGCGGAAAACAAAAGCAAAACGAAAGCGATTGCTGCAACAGGCAAGCCAAGCAACAGCAACAGAACTGAAACGCCAATTACCAGCAGCGAGAACAATGCCAGGAACAAAAAATTGTTGAAAACAAACATTGGCAGTTTTTCAACCAAATAGTGCTGCATGCGAACCTCGTTCAAATCGTGCCTGACGGCAAAAATAATGACTGAAAGAAAAACCGAAAAGAAAAGCAGGTAAGCGATAATTACGCATATTTCAAAAAGAGAAGCGAAAACCCCGGATTTCAACAATGAATACTCAAAAAAGACAGAACCTGAACTGACAAAAGCATTGGAAAACAAAACGAAAAAGAAAACAAAAACACCCAAAAGCGCAAAAGCCAGCGCAACCTTTATGTTTGAAACATATTCATGCCAAGCGCTCAACAAAACCATGAAAAACCCTCAGTTAAAATTCTCCAAACCAACTAACCTGTTATATTGTATTATTTAACCGTATAAAAGAATAAATAACCTAACGCTTGCCAAACAATTTTTGCAAATTTAACTGCGAACAATAAATATGCTTCTCACAACAATATAAACATGAACAAAAACAAAAAAGCCCAGGCTGGTTTGGAATACGTGATGACCTATGGTTGGGTACTATTGCTAATCGTTACTGTTGCCACCATGCTATTTTTTGTTTTTTCGCCGCCAGTTTCAACCACGATTTTTTCTTCTTCTGACCCGACAAAGATTTTGTTGAGAGCAAGCAATGTTTCTGGAACAAATGCTGAAATACAGTTGCAGAATGTTACTGGAGGAAAAATCCAAATAACAGGCATTACGCCAACAAACTATAACAATTGCACAATCAATGGCAGCACTTCATCAATTTCTGTTGGAGGTGGAAACATAATGAAACTAAATTGTGCCGCGCAATCAGACAACAAAGGAAGCATCAAAATAGATTATACAGATTATGCGGGCTTGCAAAGGACTGTAATAATTAACGCAGGCGGAACAACAAGTGGAACAGCAAGCCTTTGCGGCAACGGCTCTTTGGATTCTGGGGAATTGTGTGATGGCGCTCTTGGCCTTTCAGACACTGAAAACATGGAATGCAACAGCACCTGCAACAAGATTAGGATAACAGGATGCACTACAATTATAAAACCAGGCGACTACTTCATTGACAGCGTTATCACCCCACAAGAAGGAGGCAACCTTTGTATCGTTATAGCTTATAATGAATGGTTTGAACAAATAGATGGCGTAACCTTGGAGGGAATCGGGCCAAATGCCTACATTGACTTGCTGGATTTTGAAGGAACCGTGGGGATTGGTTTGTTCATCTTTGAAGAACTTGAAGAGGGCATAACAATCCAAAACGTAAAAGTTCAAGGATCCAGCGAAGAGCAAGTAGGATTATATCTTGCTTCTGGAACAGATGAAGGTGCCCCGTTGACTCTCTTAAACAATGACACAACAGGCATTTACGGATGCGGCGTTTACACTGATAACGACTTTCCAATAATCCTGCCATTGATTGCCTCTGGAAACCAATGCGGCACCTGTTATTCACAACCTGGTTACTGCGGTCAAATATGCACAACCCCTTTTGAGGAATGCAATTATTTAGGCTAAACCCCACATCACTAAAACAAGTTATAGACAATCCCCCTCTTTTGTGAAAGAGCTTATTGAAAACGCTGCCAATACGGGATTACTAAAGGCTATAGCAAGCGGCATTAATTTTTGAACAAAAATTGTCGTTTGATAGAAATAGCAAATGACTATAACAAACTGCTTATGTTTTTGAACTTTTTTATGGCAGTTTGCTATATGCAAAGAGCA
>CAYOAS010000039.1:0-10197 GCA_964402015.1 uncultured archaeon
ATTTTCAAGGCAAGAATACCTTGCGATATAGACCAGGATGCTTGCAAGGACACTGCAGTGACATTTCCGAAAACAGATTCTTTTATTCAAACAGCGACTCCTGAAACAATTTATTGGGAACCAGATACAGTCAATGATCCGCCAAAAACAGTTTGCGAAAATCCAGAGACAGAAAGCTGCAATGTCACTGTGCCATTCAATTACAAGGACCTCAAGGTTGTTTTCACGGACGGGACAATTATCCCGGGCGGAAAAGTGAGCTTGACAATGAAAATTGGAAACAAGGGATACACGGCAGCCAACCTTGCAACAACTCCGTTGCAAATCTCTTTCCATGCGGGCACTGCTGCTGGAACACGATTGAGCCCAATTGCCCCATTTGCAGGGCAAACATCAGGAGGATTCACTACAACAATAACATACAATTCAAACCCCGAAGTTCAAGCTAACGAAGCAATAGTGTCAGGGGCAACATTGAATCCCGGTGAGTTCGTGGAAATTAAGGGAGTATTAATAGAATCATTAGGGGATATTTACGCTAAAATAGACGAAGGCAATGCCTTGAAGCAATGCCCAAAAGATGACACGGATTACATTTCCTGTTTCGAACCAATAACATTTTATTACGTAATAAACTATGCAACATGGAATAAAACGTAAACTACCACCTAACAAGTTAGGTGGCTTTCGATAGATTGATGTTTATGTGCGATACAATCGCTTTCAACAACAATGTCATTTCGACGCCCGACAAGTCGGATAGTCTCCACGAGGCGGTGCTGATGAAAAAAGCGCAGGTGTCATTGGAATATCTCATACTAACTGCATTCATACTAGTGATAGTGATAATTATTTTTGCGTTTGCACTGTTCAATTATGAATCAAACATAAAAATGGCAAAGGTTGGAAACAACCTTGATTCGCTTGTAAAGACAGCTGACTTGGTTTATGCAAGAGGATATGGCACAGCATTATATGCAACAGTAAGCTGGCCGAATGGAGTAAGCAGCATTGAAATTGTAAACAAATGCAAAGAACCGGAAGAACTTTACGGCTGCCCGGGGGGACAAAGGGCACAAGAATGCTATTGTGACACCGAATTGGAGGAAAAATGCATCAACAATTATGACTGCATAAAATACAGTGCAGTGCATGTTGTAATGGACGACGGAACAGATTTCTTGTACGGTTCAAAAGCAAAATTACTCATCCGATACAAAGATGGGCTTGACAACTGGCAAAATGATTTAATCCCCCCGGAAGGCGCTTTTCCATTAAGCGCCATTGAAATGAAAGTAAAAGTATTATGGGTTGGCACGAAAGATTACATTGCACTCCAGGGAATACCGGATTAACTGGTTAATATGCAGAATGCACAGGTTTCAATCGAGGCAATAATCCTAATAACAGTCCTGTTGTTTGTTCTCTTGGGGGCAGTATTGCTGATAACGCAAAAAACATTAATGGGCAAGCCAGTCATTGACAACAGCAAAAACTTTGCGGAATGCCACAAAATAGCGGAAACAATCTCGCTAGTGCAATCAGCGGAAGCAATAACAGAACAAACAATGACAATTGACAATGGCATCAAAATAGTGAAGAACAACATAATTATTGGCGAAACAAGCTGTTATTATTTTGGCGCTGTCGAAGGCGATGCAACTGGATTTAATTTGACAAGAGGAACAATAAAAATTTCAAAAGACGCGCGGGGCAAAACTCATGTCACTCAAATTGTTGAATGAAAAAGGGCAATCTGTCTTGATTGACCTGTTGATTGGCATAACAATATTCATGTTGGTCCTCGCAGCCGGATTAACTATATTAAACAACCAAATAAACGCTGTAACCGAGCAAGAGGAATTGCTGCAGCAGCAAAAAGCAGCAGATACAACGTTAAGCCAGCTGGTTTCAAGCACTGGCATGACAACAACCGGTGGAATAAACTGGGAAACATTAATAGACAGCACTTGTTCAAACATAGACTCTGCAAACATAAAATTCTTTGGGCTGGCATTGACTGACAGGATGATATTACCTGCAAAAATCAACTCGTTCAAAACATGCGCGGCAAACAAGTATGATGAAACAAAAGCAAAATTATTGATAAGCTATGATTTTTATTTCCGCTTGGCTGACCCAGAAACAGGAGCGCCAATGAAAGGCTGCCCTGACGACACGAGCAGCGGAAAATGTGAAGCCGGAATTACAGGTGAAGGAAAAAAAATTGATACTGTAACAGCGTCAAAAAGAGTAGTGGCGTTTTACAATGGCGTTGAATGGGTGAGTGCAATTGCAGAAATCAACATTTTCAAGACAAGATAAAATGGGAAAAAAGGGAATATTCTTTGCGTTCATTGTTTTTTTGATAGTCATGGCCGTGCTATTAGTCAACCTTTCAATCAGCCAATCCACTTCCAAACAAAACGAGGCGGTTGCAGACCAAAGCGCTTTTGATTCAGTAAACAATCGCTTCAACGACATTTACAACCGCACAATATCAATAAAGACCGGCGAACGCGGATATATACAAGGGAGAATATTGCCGTTCAACTATACTTCCGGAACAGACTGGATATTAATACAACAATATTTGCCTTTTTTGAACGCGCAAACAGTATATGACATTACTTTTGATTCCCTTAACCTATACAAAATTTTTGCCACAAACAATGACATAAGCAATGAATACGCCACAAGCATAACACCACAAAAAAACTATTGCCCAAGCGGCTGCTGGGAAACAACAGGAGGAACAACACCAGACTTTACCACAGTAATATTGCCACAATGCTTGTCAATAGAACCCGCAAAACCAGCCGACATCACACAATTGTTGCTGCGAAAAGGAACAACAGGCGCTTTCGATTTTTGCCCAAGCAATTTCCCAGCAAACACAGGGAACGCAATAAAAAAAATTGAAGTAACAATAGATTTCTCGACAAACTCCGACGTCTTGAGCCCGCAATGCACCGGCAGCTTTAACTGTAACACTTCATCCTGCACAAACCCCAACGGAAACCTTTGCGTGGAAATACACTTAAAAATTCCATCCTGCAGTCCACAATGCAGCGGTGCATGCTGTTTGGCTTCTCCAGAACAAATAATAGCTGCTAACATAA
Source organism: uncultured archaeon (assembly GCA_964402015.1). Classification (GTDB taxonomy): domain Archaea; phylum Iainarchaeota; class Iainarchaeia; order Iainarchaeales; family JAGVWC01; genus CAYOAS01. Next base: position 3,123 of record CAYOAS010000039.1, read on the forward strand.
CGCAAGCGAGTTCAGTAAACGTTCCGTTCAACACAGGAGGATATGCAAACATCAGCGTGGAAAACGGAAACGAAATACTGAAAATCAACGAGGACAGCCTCGAAACAAAAGGAATTCTCGCAACAACAAAAATAACATTTGTCAATCCAATCCAAGAATTGCGCTTTAACGGTTTCCAAAGCCTCTCTGTTTCAAAACCAAACTTTGATATAAATAGAAAAAGCAGTTGAGCCTGCCAGAAAGCCTACTGAACAAAAAAAATAATTTGCCATGCCTTGTATCATTGAATGTTTAAAATATTCAACAACATTTCGAACAATGAAACATAACCGTTTAACTCTTAGTTCGAAATATTGACAGGCTTTAGAATGCAAGTATAAATATTAGAAAACCCTAAATTGATAATGTGTTTTGGAAAAGATAAAGGTTGAATTTATGCTGGACGAAAAGAGCGAAAAAAGCATAATGGAAATAATAAGCGAAATGGTGCGCGAAGGCGAAAGCGAGGAAAATATACGCGGCACGCTAAAATCAGTTGGAGTAAAAGAAAAAGAAATAAACCGGTTGCTGCTTGTAGCGCAGGCGCACACTTTTGAATTGTTAAAAAGCGAAATCGACAAGATAATTGAATTGCATGTTTCGGACAAAAAGCCGGCGCTCAAAGAACTGATAAAATTCCAGGTAACAAAGGCAGCGGAACAAAAGATTCCAGTGCCAAAGCCAGAAGCGATTGCTGGAAAAGAAAAGGAAACAGCAAAATCAAACTTTTTTTTAGAGCTTGTCCACAAAATTTTCCAGAAAAAGAAAGCGGAAGGGGAAAAACCAAGAGAAGAACCAGCTTTTATTACGCCCGAAACAGCAGCATGGAAAGAACCAGCGCCAGCGCAGGAAGCTGAAGGGGAAATATACGCTTTTTCGAAAGCGGATTTGAAAAGGCTGGGAAGCCTTGAATCATGGCAAACAAGATACAAAAAAAAGTTCACTTACTTGAAACAAGTGCAAAGAAAATCCAAATTATCGGAAAAACAAATAGCAAAAAAAATGGGGTTGGAAACAAAAATCAGGGCTTATGGCTTAAAAATCGGGGAAATAAAAAGAAGAATACCAAAAGAGTTCCTGAAAAAAACCAGAAAAAGAAGGCTCTTGTACAAAAAACTGCCAGAACAATTGCCTCCAAAAGAGTCAGCGCTCGAACTAAAAACAATGCAGGACCTGAGCGAGGCAGCAAAAGCAATAACCATTGCAGCGGAAAGAATCGTAAGAACAGCACCAAAACCAAAGATTGTAATAAGCGGCAACGAGGACTTCCTCACAACCGACCAGGAAATAGAAAAAACAAAACGCCTCAAAAAAAGGCTGGAAATAGACTTTTACAAGCGCAGAATCAGCCTGCAAGATTTCCAAACAAAAATGCTGGAATACCAAAGCAAACTGTACGAACTAGAAGAAAAGAAAAAAATTCTCGAAAAAAGCAAAGAACTCGGAAAAAAGCCCAAAGAAAAAGTACCCGCAAGCATTGAAAAAGCACTCGAACAAAAACTCGAAGGCAGAATGAACGAAGAAAAAATATTGGAAATAGAAAACTATGCAACAGAACTGCTCAAAAGATACAACATTCCAAAAGAAGAAATAGAAAAAGAAATAAAAAAATCCGACATGAGCACGCTGCTTGCAAACCTTGAAAAAATGGTGACAATAACGCAATTGGAAATGCAGGCAAAACAAGCGCTGGAAACAAGCCAAAAACAAGCAATGAGCGGCATAAGCGGACCGCAAATAACAACAATCAGCGGCACACCAAGCATGCAAGCCCCACAAGAAGCTGGCACAACTGAAACACAGCAACCAACAATCAAACAACCAAAAAAAGGAACAACAATAATCTTTGGAACACCAACAACAACGCCAAAAGGAATGCGACAAATGCCGAAAGGCATGCAACCAACAGGAACTGCAACAAAAGGAACAACACCAAGCGGAACAACCCAAAAAGGCGCAATAGTTGCAGGAACTGCAACAGCACCAGAAACAATAATCAGCATTGCTGGCGCGCCAGCACAACCGGCACAACCGATTAAACAACCAAAACAAAGGATAATAATTATTCCGCCATTTTTCCAACCCAGAGCACCAGCACAGAAGCCAGCAGAACCATCTGCGCCAGCAGAGAACAGTGTTGAAACAACAATAATACAACAACAGGAAACAACAACGAAAGAAGCCCCTGAAACAGAACCAGCAATTGTACAGGAAAAAACAATCCAAGAAACAGGGCTGTTGGAAGAAAGAAAAGAACCAGAAAAAGTTGTCATAAAACCGTTTGAAGAAAAAAAATATATTAGTGTCCCGCGGATTGAACCAAAAAAAGTAATAGTTGAACCAGAAAAAAGCTGGTCAGAAGCAGAAATACCAAGTTACCCTGCAACCGTTGAAAAAAACGAAAGGGAAAAAATAAAAACAATAGTAAAGGAAATCAGCAAATACCGCATAATAACAGATTTGGACAGGGTCCTGCAAACAATAAAAGAAAAAGGAATAATGGGCATAGCCCAATTGAACCAAGAAACAGGAATAGAAAAACAAAGGCTGCAGGATTTAGTCGAAATATTGGAAGGACACAAGCTTGCAAAAATAGATTATTCAGCATTCGGCGAGGAAAAAATAATGGACATTAATTATGTCAAGCCAAAAGCCCCCCAAGCGCCGCAAAAAGAAAAAAAGCAAGGATTGTTTTCCTGGTTTGGAAAAAAACAAAATTAGGAAACGATTATAAACAATGAAAAAGATTGTAACTAGGACAAAAGGGAATACTGCATGGCTGAACAATCAGACGGAAAATTCAATGTAATAGAAACATATTCAATACAAACAGGCGAACTGAACATTGAAACAAACATAATAACCCGCAAAGAAGACTTTGTAAAATCGTATTACTTGAATTTTCCAAGCTATGGGCCGGGAACAAACGCGCTCCTCGCAGACCTCAAAAAAAAGCTTGTCGAAGAAACAATGACAATAGCCGACACGCTTGACGCGAAAGCAATGGAAAAAATGAAACAACGATTCATGGAACGGGCAAACAAAATCCTTGCAAAAGAACTTCCAAAAGCCCCGGAAGAAACAAAAAAAACACTCATAGGCGTGCTGCTTTATGAAATGCTTGGCTTGGGAAAAATAGAATTATTGCTCTCCGACGGAAACCTGGAAGAAATAGTAATAAACAAAAGCGAGGAACCGGTTTGGGTTTACCACAAAAAATACGGTTGGCTAAAAACAAACGTGACAATAGAAAAAGAAGATGACATAGAAAACTATGCAAACATCATAGCAAGGCGCGTTGGAAAACAAATAACAATACTCTCGCCATTGCTGGACGCGCACCTTATAACAGGAGACAGGGCAAACGCAACACTATTCCCAATTTCAAGCAAGGGAAACACAATAACAATCAGGCGCTTCAGAAGAGACCCTTGGACAGTAACAGATTTCATTAAAACAGGCACGGCAAACGCTGAAATAATGGCGTTAATATGGGAATCAATGGAATACGAATTAAACATAGTAATCAGCGGCGGAACAGCATCAGGAAAAACAAGCCTGCTGAACGTATGCATGCCGTTCATACAGGCAAACCACCGCATTATCTCAATAGAAGACACCCGGGAAATAATGCTTCCTGATTTCCTTCACTGGGTGCCAATGACAACAAGAGAACCCAATCCAGAAGGAAAAGGCGGAATTTCGATGTTGGATTTGCTGGTAAACAGCCTGAGAATGCGCCCAGACAGAGTAATAGTGGGCGAAGTAAGAAGAAAAGCAGAAGCAGAAGTAATGTTCGAGGCAATGCACACAGGACACAGCGTATATACTACATTGCACGCGAACACAGCGGAAGAAACAATAACAAGGCTAATAAACCCGCCAATCGACATTCCGATTTCAATGCTTGACACAGTGCACTTGAACCTTGTAATGTTCAGGAACAGGCGCCTTGGAAAAAGAAGAATACTCGAACTAGCAGAATTCGTTCCAGAAAAAAGAGGCACACAATTGGATGTAAAGCCAAACGTATTGTACAGGTGGAGAAGCAGCGATGACAAGATTGTTGTACACAACGAAAGCATTAGATTCTTTGACGAATTGTCATTGCACACCGGGCTTTCAATACCGGAAATAAAAGGCGAAATTGAAAACAAAAAAAGAATACTCGATTGGATGGCAAGGTTTGACATCCATAACGTGAACGAAGTAGGAAAAATAATCGCGGAATATTACCGGGACCAAGAAGAAATAATAAAGCTTGTTGAAAAAAACAAAAAACCAGACCTCTCGCAAATAATGCCGGACAGAAAGCAACAATTGCAGAATGCAGAACAGCCAAAGGAATTGCCGCGTTAAAAATTGAAGGAAAAAGTGTTAAAAAATGCAAATTCCGTTCAGCCCGTTTCCCTATCCCTTGCTGAAAAGCATTTCACAAAGGTTCATTCCAATAGGCTGGAAACTCGGCAAACTGTTTCCAAACCTTGAAATACAATTGCAACAGGCAAACATTGAAATCGAACTGAAAGAATACCTTGCAATAATGGTTTTTCTGGCAGCATTCTATTTTTTCTTTTTCAGTTTCCTGTTCGCGCTGGCACTGTCAAAAATAACGGAAAACTTCCTCTTGCTCGGAATAACAATGGGGATAATATTCGCTTTCCTTATGCTGATACAACTGTCAATGTATCCCATAATGAAAGTCAGAAAAAAACAAAGAGGGATAGAAAAAAACCTCTTGTTCGCATTGAGAACAATGCTCATCGAAATAAAAAGCGGAGTAACGCTGTTTGACGCAATGCAACTGATAGGGAACAGCACATATGGGGCATTGAGCGCGGAATTCAAAAAAACAGGGGATGAAATAAACACTGGCACAACATACGCTGACGCACTGCAAAGGCTTGCAACAAACAACCCGAGCCAGTATTTTAGGAAAGCAATCTGGCAGATTGTTGACGGCATGAAAGCCGGCGGAGACATTTCAAGCATAATAAAAGAAACAGTAAAATCAGCTGCAAGAGACCAAAGAATAGCAATAAGCCATTATGGCGCAGAACTAAGGCTCTTATCGCTCGTGTACATGATGATTGGAGTAATAGCGCCAGTATTGGGCTCAACTTTTTTGATAGTATTGGGCAGCTTTCCACAATTAAAAATAACAGAATTCATCTTCGAGGCATTGCTTGGCGGCATAATACTGACGGAATTCCTCTACATCGGCATAATAAAATCAAGAAGACCAACAATAATGACCTGAACCAAAAGGCGAAAAAAATGAGATTATACACTCGAATCGGTGCAATACTGCCAAAACCAATAGTGGACAAATTCAAAAAACAAATGAATTATGCAGGCATACAAATGCCAGAACTAAACCTGATAGGGTTTGTTTTCTCTTTTGGCCTGGCAATCAGCATTGGAATAGCACTGAACATGTACTCTCTCTTCCAATTGCCAATGTGGGCAACATTTCCGCTATTTTTTTTCTTGTTTGCATTCGGAATATATTATTGGCTGAATACAAGCGCAGAAAACCGTGGAAGATTTGTAGAACAAATACTGCCAGATGTATTGCAATTGGTTTCTTCCAACATGCGCGCTGGCTTGACAACAGAGAGAGCACTGCTTGTTTCAGCAAGGCCAGAATTTGGTGTTTTCTCCGAGGAATTAAAGTTTGCAAGCGCGCGCGTTCTTTCCGGAGAAAGAATAGAGGAAACCCTGAATGACATTTCTAAAAAAATTAAAAGCCCAGTATTGGAAAGAACAACATGGCTGATGATTCAAGGAATCAGGAGCGGGGGAGAAGTAGCAGACTTGCTAACGCAACTCGCTGACGATTTGCGCGAAGAAAACGCAATGAAAGAAGAAGCAAAAGCAGAAGTAAGCATGTATGTCATGCTCATTTTCTTTGCAATAGCATTCATTGCACCAGTACTACTCGGCGTTTCATCATACATTGTGGGAATGCTGGTTGAACAAACACAAGGCATTACAAACATTCAGCAAGTGTCAGAAATGCAGCGGCAAAGCATTGCCGGACGGTTTGTCGGCATGCCAACTGTTTCAATAACCGAAGACTTTGCAACAAACTTTGCCCTTATTGCCTTGCTCGCATCCTGTATCTTTGGCAGCCTGCTGATTGGAGTAATAAATGCCGGCAAAGAAATGGACGGCGTAAAATTCATTCCATTCATAACAATAATAGCGATTGCACTGTTTTATATCGTAAGATTTCTCCTAGAAAAAGTGCTTGGAAGCCTAAAAATGATGTGAAGAACAAGATATAGCAAACTGCTTATGTTTTTGAACTTTTTTATGGCAGTTTGCTATATGCAAAGAGCAATTCCGAGCGCTTTGGTGCGAGGAATATTCAAAAGCAACAGCTTTTGATTTATCAAATGTTCAATTATTTAGGCTCTTTGCCATAGTTTTTCTTTTTTTGTTCTATTCTTTTCTGGGTTTCAGGTTTGCCCAAATAGTTTTCTTTTGAAACCACTTTTTCTCCGCTTCTCTGTTCCAATTCTTTTCTTGCCACTCCGGCTACAATTCCACCTTCTTTTGCCGCACCCTTGTTTTCAACAAAACCTTTTGTGTTCTTGTTTCTTGCTATCCTGGTAGTTGACGCTTCTCCCAACATTGTAAAAATAAGTTCAAGGTCGTTCATATGGTCCCGAAGATTTTCCTTTTTCAGCCCCTTAAATTCCTTATACTCGCTTGGAGTAAGCCCAAAAGTTGCTTTTGAAATCTCCGAAGTCAAAATAGCAAATTCTCTTTCAAACAATACGCCGCGCTTTTTCCATTCATCAGTAAGTTCATCCCTTACCGCAATGCCGCGCACTCTTTTCTCAATCCAGCCATTGGAATAACCTTTTGCCTTGTAAAGTTCCTTCATGCGTTTTTGTGCCAATTCTGGGTTTTGTATCTCTTCAACCCGTTCATATCCCACGCGGGCAAGCCACTGCTTAAACGGCTCTGCTTTTGGCGAAGGAATTGATTGTATTATCCTGAACATTGACTCGGTATTGGCACAGTC
>CAYOAS010000040.1:0-6317 GCA_964402015.1 uncultured archaeon
TTGGCGAAGGAATTGATTGTATTATCCTGAACATTGACTCGGTATTGGCACAGTCAGTTTCATACGATTTACCGTCGGCAGAATGCAATTTCAGTTGTACACAAAACGTGGACAACTCAGTTCCATATTCTGACTCCCTTTTTTTTAGCATGCTCCAATAGTTTCTGGGATTAGAACTGTCGGTAAGCGCCCCCAACAACGTCAACAACCGAAAAAAACCATTCCCCGCCATGCCATAACCTGCGGATTTTCTTATCCTGAAAGACAACCAACGCAGTGTTTTCTTCCATAAAAGCCGCCAATCAAAAATATTGCACAATAGCAATAAAGCAAAAGCCATTTATAAACAAATTGAAACACCGCATTTCCCCTGAAAAAATGTGTGCTGACCGCACAGAAACAGGATAACGGGCTATTTTATGGTCTGCCGGTTGAACAAAAAAAAGCGCCAAATTATTTTGTGTTTATCTGGCCGCTTAATTCCTGCATTTGGCTGCTCGTGGCAAATTGTTCCTTGCATTTCCCGCATTTATAATGGGGGAAATCTTTTATCGTTATTCGGTCGTTATCCAGCCGCAAGTCCTCTGATTTCAGCATTGCTTTTCCGCCGCACAAATGGCATTTTATTTTTTCTTCCATTTTTCCACCTCAATTTCGTTGGTTTCCCACAAAGTTATTTCTATTTTCTTGCCGGTGGCGCGCTCTGCAAGCGATTCCAAAAGCTGTTTCAGCAAAGCAATCTCTGTTTCAAAAGCCGACTGTTTCTTCTGCATTGCCTCGATTGCCTTTGCTTTTTCTAAAAGCTCTTTTTCCAGATAGTTCAGTTCGCGCTCAGAGTCTGCTTTTTCCTGCGTTGCGCTGTTGTGCAAAAGCTCTTTTTCAGTTTTCTGCAGTTCCACTTCTGCCTGGTTGGCTTTCCAGAAAAAATTGGAAAAGAAATCAAAAGAAACAAGAGAATTAATTGCATCCAGCCTTTTTTGCTTGTCCTTTTCGCCCTTTAGGGAAACCTTTCCGGAATCAATCGCGCCCTTTAGTTCTTTCAAGATTTTTTTCAGGGAATCTGCGCGCGGATCCTGCTTTATCGCAAGCAATGGCTCGCGCAAAAACATCCGCAAAAAATCTTTTTCGTTTTTTTCCAGCAAAAAAGCGCCGGATTTGGAAAGAGATTCCAAGCGGCGCAACGGCTTGTCCAGCGGGGCAAGCAAATCAACAAGCTCCGAACGCAATTTTTCTTTTTTTTCCAAAGCAAGTTTTTTTATTGAATCTAATTCTGCAATTGCCTTGAATTCAGCTGATTGTTCAAGAGCTGAAAGCTTTTGCTTCAAATCTGAAAATTTTTTTTCCAGTTTTTTCTTTTCCAAGGCTGTTTCTTCAAGAGATTCTTTTGAGGAAAAACATTCGGAAAGCTTTTCACTCAAGCGTTTTTCCTCACTCTTGATTTTGCCAAGCAATGCAATGCCCTGCCTGCCGGAAAAAGAATCATGCAATTGCTTCAGCGCGGATTGCAGTTCCTGAATATTTGCGCCAATGCTGCTGACTTCTTCTTTCAGGATAATGCTCGTGTAAGCAATGCTCTTGCCAAAAGAATTAATTTCGCGCTCCATCAAAGGACCTGCACTGAAGCAATAATCCTTTATTGAATCAAAATCAGTTGCAGTAGGAGGCTGGAGTTTTGAAAGCAATTGTTTCATGTGCCCTGCAAAAGTGCGCTGGCTTGTTCCAACAATCTTTCGCAGGCGCTGGTTGACTTTTTCGCCTTCTTCAACGTTTTTTTCAAGCAGTTCATCCAAAGAAAACCCAATTTCCTTGAGCAAGTGCTTTATTTCAGCAAACTTTGGCAGAGCAAGGCCAGAAAGTTCCTTGAATTCTTTTTCCGAATGCTTTGAAAACCAGTTGCCAAAATCAGAAAATTTCACTTCCTGTGCTTCGATTCCGTTTTCTGTTTTTTTCTGTTTCTTTCCAAACAACAGCCCAAAAAGCCAGTCAATAATCCCCAAAATGCCACCAAAACAATTGGGCTGGAAAAAAATTAAATAACCCTCGCAATAGGAAAGCAAAAAGAGCAGGGGAAACATGGCTTGGGATAGTTTAAAAAAACAAGCAAAACAATATTGTGGGTTGGCTAATGCCGAAGGCATATACTACCGAAGGTAGTATTTTCGCCAGCCTTAGTGAAGGCTGATGATTGATTTTAACAAAATGGTTGACAGGCACATTGAAAGAGAGCACAAGCCAAAGCAGATTGGACGGTATTATCCGAGCGAAATAGGAAGCTGCTCGCGAAAAATATGGTACAGTTACATGCACCCGCAACAGGTTAGCTCGGAATTATTGAAAATCTTTGAAGTTGGAAACATAATGCACGGTTTTGTTGTAGAGGTCTTGAAAAGCGAAAAAAACAAGGAGGTTGAATTGTTAAAAAGCGAGTTTCCATTCCAGGTAAAACTGGATGATTTTGTTGTCTCTGGCAGGATTGACGATTTGGTGCAGGTAAAAGAGAATGGAAAAAGCGTTTTGGTGGAAGTAAAAAGCACGAAAAGCATTGAGTTTTTGCAAAAGCCCCAGAAAGCACATGAAAGCCAGTTATTGTTTTACATGCACGCCTTGGGCATCCATGACGGAATAGTATTGTACATTGACAAAAACAATTTGCAAAGCAAAAGCTTTGAAGTAAAATACGACAAAAAAAAAGCAGAGGAACTGATTATGCGCTTCAGCGAACTAAACCAAGCACTAAAAAACTGTTTTCTGCCAAAACCAGAAGCAAAAGAATCAACAGAAACAAACTGGGCCTGCAATTACTGCGAGTATGCCGAAAAGTGTTGTAATAATGAAAAGTGATTGCCGAAGGCACGCTCCACCGTAGGTGGTGCTTTCGCCAGCCTTAGAAAGGCTGTGCAACTATTGCGAATACAGCGAAAAATGCGGAAAAAACGAAAAATAAAATATCAAACAGCTGGGCGTTTTAGAATCGCAATAATATTATTTTCTGAACAACCTTTTTTGGTTTTAAAACCGTTCTTTTCAGCAATTTCCACAAAAATTCTTTCCTGGGTTTCCGAGCGAGAAAAAAAAGACACTATTTTTACTCCATCAGCAATGGTCTAATGCAAACCATAAACGAATTGGGGCATAAATTTGGTTGTATATTTGGGAAGCTGCATTAGGAAAATTTTTTGTTGTTTTGCGGCCATTCCTTCTTTTGCTCTTTTTTCTGGTTTTTTTTCAGGTTTTTTATTGATATTGTGAGGGCAAATGCTTCTACTGTGAGAATGATTATTATGCAAGTGTTTACCCAGATGGTTTCTTGCCTGTATTTTTTGCATTCTCCTTGTGTGCAGGCGTAGCCGTCAGCGCAGGGCGTGCCATCGTTTTTGTTTTGGTATAAACAGTTTCTGTTAGCACAATACCCTATAGTACAGGGATTGTTATTGTTGCAGTTTATTCCGAGGCAACTGTCTGGTTCTAAAAGAATTGTGATTATTGGCGGATTGATTTTGTCCAATGCTGTTTCGATTTTTGTTTTTTGTGTTTCAGTGAATTCTATAGAAAAGTTTATGTCTTTTTGCTGGTTTGGCTTGAGGTTTCCTGTTTTAAAGACGAGGATTACTGGTTTTCTTTCAGCAAGTTCATAGTTGTAATCGCTTTTTATTCCCTGACTAAAAACAATGCTTGGTATTATTTGAACAACACTAACATTGCTTAGCGTTTTGTTGGTGTTGTTGGTTAAAACTATTTTAATGATGCTTTGGTTGTTAAATGAGCGATTGTAATCTGTGAGCGTAGTGGTTTTTGTTGTCTTTGTTTCAGTGTAAGCGCTTATTTCTGTTGCTAGTGCGATTCTTTTTTCAATCGGATTGTTGTACTCGTCCAGTTCCATTATTGTTGATTCCGAGTCAAGACTAGAGTATTGCGTTGCAGCACTAGCAATGGAAAACAATAGAATTAACGAGAGGAAAAAAAACGGTTTCATTTTTATTGCCCTCCTTTAGCTTTTTTCCATTTATTGCCCATAACCTGCAAGTAGGTTCCAGCCATCAACGTCAAGGCTATCCAGCCCAAAATCAAAAAATCATAGCGCGTCATCAAAATCAAAATCTGTGACAAGCCGGATGCTTCACTGCCGGGAATAGTGCACCTGTTTTCTGAACAAACAGCATTCTGCGCGCACGGCGTGCCATCAGGCAAGGGAACAAAAACACATTTTTCATCACAATAATCCACAGTGCAAGGATTGAAATCATTGCATTTTATTCCAAAACAACCATCCTCAGGCTGCAAGTTAATCAAAACTATTGGCTGCTTGATTCCACCAACCAAAGAATTATTTAATGGTTTTTGCGAATTAAAATCGTATACTATTTCAACTTTTTTGCCTGGCTTGATTTCGTCAACAAAAAACAATACTGTCGGGTCATCGTTCACAATCTCCATTTTATTGTCAGAATGAATCTTTTTTGCACTAGCCAAAACAGATTTATCCAAGACCTGAACAAGATTAATGCCTTTTATTCTCTTATTGGATTTGTTCTCAATAATAATACTAATGCGGTTGTTATAAGCCAAAACAAGGTCTTTGAAAGTTACAGAATAACTCTCTATTGTTTCAGCAACACTCAATTCTTTCGTGGTTGCAAACCGCCTATTCCAAGACAAACCAGGCTCGCTCGCTAATTCTGCCGGAAAAACAAGCTCAACCAACAAAGGAATGGCTCTTGAATAATTAAAAACCTGTTGCTCAACAATTCTTGGCGCAACAACAGGCTCTTTTGGAGTCTCACCAGTAATCGCCGCTTGAGGCAAAGTTTCTGCCGGACCAACAACAATTGTTCCGCCGGTCATTGAGGTAAAGGTTACTATCTTGCTTGCGTATAAACTGTTTTGGTCGCTTGAGACTGTTGTTTTGACGTAAAAGGTATGGGTTGCTGGCAATGTTTCTCCTGGGTCAATAGTATAAGTGTATGAGGCTGTTCTTGCATTGTCTTGCCAGTCCCCAGAATCCATTTTAACCCAATAACGAGAAACAGAACAATGGTCTATAGAATCATTGCCAGAAAAACTAAACGTTACACTCAAACCAGAAAAACTATTGCCTGGAGCCGTAATAGTAATTGTTGGTCTGGAAAAGCTAGTGCCAACGCACTGTGTGTATGCTGTTTCATTGTTGTCCACGTTGTCAGTGCTGTGATAGCTGACAATATTTTTTGCATTAGTGTTTAGTGTTATTCCAATGTTTGCGTCTGTCCCCCATTGCTGGTAATAGTTTATGTCTAGTATGTCGTAACTGAATAGTTTGCAACCACTGTTAGAGTCTGTACAACTAAACTGAATGTTTTGGTCTCCTTGCCCGCCCGCACCATGATTGTCAACTGTTGCAGGCGCTGTTTTGTCAATCTTTATTGTGAAAGAATTAGTGTCTCCAACATTGTTAGCATAATCAGTACTATTAAAATCAATGCTTGTAGTTCCCTCGCTCGAAACAAAAACATTAGCATCAAAACTAGTCCAGTTTCCATTGTTTACGCTGTATTTTGTGCTCGCACAACCACTTGTTGCATCAGAACAGGTCAAGTGAATGTTTGCATCAAAAGCCTGCCATGTATTGTGGTTGCCGTCCCAGCTCGTGCTTGGCTTTATTCTATCCAAAACAAAACTCGAAGCATTTGCTGTTCCAACATTATACGCCCTGTCCCGAATTCTTGAATAAACTGTCTTGTTTTCATCTGCATTAGTGCAGCCTGCGCCAGAAGCAATATTGAAGTCAGAGTATGTTGAAGCAAAACCAGTTGGCGAACTAAAGGTTGTGTTGTTGCACGAAAAATTCATGTCGTATAAAGCGCTTTGGGAATCGCTTGCAGTCAAAGACAAAGCCGGTTTTTCCCGGTAAGTATAGCCAGTTGAACCGGTAAAAGAAGAAATATTAATTAAAGTGAAGGTTGGGGCAACAGTGTCTAAGTAAGTGCTGTTTCCTCCGGTTCCAGTATTCGCAGTTCCAACGTTGTATGCTCTGTCCCGAATTCTTGCGTAAACTGTCTTGTTTCCATCAGCATTAGTGCAAGCTGTTCCAGTCCGCAAATTAAAAGATTTTGTTCCAGCATAATTTTCTGTTGAACTAAATGTTGCATTGTCACAACTAAAATTCATGTCAAATAATTCGCTTCCAGTATCGCTTGCAGTTAAAGTCAAAGTGTTTGGATTTTGATAAGTATAGTTTCCAGTTCCAGTGATTGTTGTTGAAATGCTTGTAAAAGTCGGTGCAGCCGTATCCAAATAAAAACTTGTTGTGTTTGCCGTTCCAACATTGCCTGCTCTGTCTC
>CAYOAS010000040.1:6417-10151 GCA_964402015.1 uncultured archaeon
AGAAACAACAGAAGAAAAAGTTGGAGCAACAGTATCCAAAACAAAAGAACTTGCATCCGTTCCAGTATTTACTGCCGCGCTTTCGTTTCCTGCTGTGTCTTTGAAGATTACATAAACTGTTTTGTTTCCATCAGCGTTAGTACAGCCAGAACCAGTCCGAACATTGAAAGAGGAATAGCTTGTAGCATAGGAAACATACGAACCAAAGCTCAAGTTGTCGCAACTGAATTTCATTTGATAGATTCCGGAAAGCGAGTCTGTGGAAGAAGTTGTTAATGTTGGCGGGTTTTGATAAGTATATTTTCCAACGCCAGAAAAAGAGGAAACAGAAACAGAATTGCTTGTTGGCGCTGTTTTATCAACAGCACAATGACTCGTTTTCACTGCTTCTTCGTTGTTCACATTATCAGAACTGTTATAATCTATCTGATGGTTTGCGTCAGTCGACAAAACAAACGGCGCTGCATAATCTGTCCAGGAACCATTGTCAACGCGATAGCGCGTGTCCAAGCAACCGCTTCCTGTTCCATCATCACAAGCAAGCGTGATTGTTTGGTTTGAAGTATTCCAAGAATTATTGCAACCGTCATAGCTTGTTGTTGGAGCACTATTGTCAATCATAAAGCTTTTTGTGCTTGGCATTGTGTTTGAGTCAGTTCCGTCTTTGATTTCTATTGTTATCCAATAATTGTTGTCACTTATTCCAGAAATGTTCCAGTCCCAATTGCAGACCATGCCAGTTTTGCTGTTTGTGTCGCAAGAACCGTGCCCTGATTCTGTTGACAAATTTACATCACCGACTATTTTGTTTGTTTTTGCGTTTTGGGTTGTAGCATACCACATATTGAAATTCAGGTCATTGCTTTCTGTGTCTCTTGCCCAAAATTTGATTGAAAGATTGCCATCACGCGCATAAGAAAATGCCGGCAAAGCAGCATTGAAATCATAACCGTCCACCTGCCAAATGTTTGCATCAGGCGCAGTATTTATAACAAAAGTTCCGTTTCCGGCATTAAACTTGTTAATATCAGGCGCTTTGATTTTCGCCAAAATATAATAAGTTCCACCGCCAACACCGGCAGTATTCCAGGAATACCTGCACTTTTGTGGAGTTGAAAGGCTGTTTGAATCACAACGCAAACCGTTTGTCTTTGCAACATTTCCATCAGCAATTATTACAGTACCAGTTCCTTCTGACTGGCTGGTTGAATAATTAATATCAAATAACAGCCTTTCAGCGCCGGCATTCTGGGAAAAAACACTCAAATTAACATCAACAACAGTCCCAGGCTCAATATGCTCGCTGTTTACAGGATAAACTACATTCAAATCAGAAGACAAAAGAGAATAATTAATGCTAAGGCCTGACAAAGTAATGTTTCCTGTTGTCCTTGAACTCAAGTAAAACGGAACAGTGCAATAATTATTTACATCAAAATAAGTACAGCCAATACAACCACAACCAGTACCCCAAGACAAAGCAGTATTCAAAGCAGAAGAAAAAGAAGGAGAAGTATTTGTATCGTTGACTGTTGTTGTTTTGTCAAAATCGCTTGGCCAGCTCCAATGGTTCAAATCCAGCCTTCCAATGCTCAAATTTACGTCACTAGGAAACCCAGTATTATAGATTACATTTGTGTCACACAGTGTTGGGGTGTAATTTCCGTCAGCAGAAACAAAGTGTGCAGTGTACTGGAAGTACCTGTTGTTTGCCAAAACATTCAAATCCCAAAAAGAATTATTATGGTTAAAATCCGTGGTAAACCAAGTTGAACTTGTTCCACCCGGACCAATAAAACCGGAATCAGTGCAAGTGGGAGTTGAGCAAGTCCTCAACTGAAAAGAAATATTGACGTCGGCGGTGTTGTTTAAATCGTAAACGCCAAATAGGTCATACTTTGCTTGGTAATTGAAGTCTGATTGAACTGCATAAACTCCCTGAAAACCAGCCAATCCCAGCAACAGGATAATTGCAATAGCAGGCAATCCGAACAAGACAGGTTTTTTAGAAAACATTCTTGAAACTACCCCGATAAATGCTCTTTTTTAAGGAAAAACTGTTTCCATGTAATAAATATGCCTCCCAACTATTAAAACTTTCCAATAGTTTTTCAAAAGATAGTTCTCCAGAAACAAAGTTTGCTATTTTTGGCTTGATTTTGCGCAAAAACCGCTTTACAGTGCTTTTTCTGATTAACCTGTGGAAAGCAAATAACCTGTAACCCAAAAAATCAATTCCCAGCCAAACAGGAAAAACATTTGCTTTTTTTTCACTCAATTCAAGTTTAATAGAACACAAAAAAAGCCTGATTTTGGATTTCCATTGTTGTAAAACCTTTTTTGATTCATGCAATAAAATAAAATCATCCATATAACGGACATAATGCTTTGCATTCAATTCCTGCTTTACAAAGCCATCAAGCTGGTTCAAAAAAACATTTGCAAACAATTGCGAAGTCAAATTACCAATAGGAATGCCAACATTTCCGCCAGGGCTGTCAATAATCATATCAAGCAAAGACAACAATTTTTTATCAAAAATCTTTTTCCGCAAAGCAAGCTTCAAAATCTCGTGGTCAACGCTGGGAAAATACTTTTTAACATCACACTTCAAAGCAAAACAATTCTTGCTATTTTTTCTCAAAAAAAACTGCAGTCTTTTCGCGCCCGCATGAGTTCCCTTGTTCTTCCTACAAGCAAAAGAATCAAAAAGAAAAGTTTTTTCAAAAACCGGTTCAATAACACTGCAAACAGCATGATGAACAACCCTGTCCCTGAACGGCAAAGCAGAAATCTCGCGCCTCTTCGGCTCAAAAATAACAAAACGCCTGTATTTTCCAGTCCGATAAGTTCCATTTTGCAGTTCTTTTTGCAAAACAATCAGGTTTCTTTCAAGATGATAAGTAAATTTTAAAACTTCAACAGAATCATTCTTTCCCCGCCTGGCCTTCAAGTAAGCCTTGTAAAGATTTTCAAAACAAACAACTTTTTCAAACAAATTATTGAAACTAATCATCCAAAACACCAAAAACAATTTTAAAAAAAAAGGAAACCTGCAGCGTTCAAACACAAAAAAAATTGTTTTACCAGCCACAGGTTCTCTTTCACAGATATTCAGCCAATTCTATTTCTTTTGGCTTGGGAGAGAATTGATGCAGCCATGCAAAATGCACTGTTCTAAGCTTCCGTAAAAGCAAAGAATCCGGCTAACAAGGCTGTTGCAGCAACGAAAGCCGATATTGTTGTTCGTATTCGTCGGGGCATTGTTCAAATTGACGCAGAACAACCCCGCATTGCTTTCATTGTTCCAATTGCCGCCACGGATGACGCCACGGCCAGAACGCGCTGTTTTTTTCAATTCAACCCAATTCAAAAGCAATTTTATTGCTTTGAACTATTTGCTTTATACCATCCCCCTAACAATCTGCCCAATTCATCAATAAGCTTTGAACCATACTCATATTGTTCAAAACTCATGAATGCCAGGTCTTTTGCCAAACGAAAAAAAATTCTCAGCTTGTCCAGTTCAACAATTGTTTTTTGAAGGGATTTTGTTTTTTCAAAATCGTTGTTTGACTGGACAATTCCGTCCAGAACATTCAAAGCAGTGTTCTCAATCCGCTCTCCAAGAGTATATTTTTCTGATTTTGGAAACTTGTTCAACAGAACATGCAGCCATTTTAGGAACTCGTAGGTTTTGTGAAAAACCAGCATATCCTCAAGCAAAAAAAACA
>CAYOAS010000041.1:0-10067 GCA_964402015.1 uncultured archaeon
AATTGCAATGCGTTTTGGAAAAAAACAATTATTGCAATTGCTTAAAAATAAAAAAAAACTTTTGTTTTCCGTAATTTTTGCTGCCGCCGGCATTGTCGCTGGCTTTTTTGTTTTCAGGCGTTTTTTGCCTTATTTTTCCAACGTTCTCAATCCTTTTGGCTTGGGGCCAAAAATGCTTTCGGGAGAGGCAACTGGAATTTTGCCAGAGTGGTTCTGGCTGGCAATGACTGTTTTTTCGGCAATATCAATCATGTTTGTAATCAACTCTTTTGATTTGAAAATTTTCAGGAAAAGGGAAAAGCTTCTTGTTGCCTGTATGTCCATTGTTTATTTACTTCAATTGATGGCTAATCCTTTTTTTATGGATAGGTATTTTTTGCCATTGCTGCCAATTGCTTTCCTGTTGGTATTGGAACCGCTGAAGGAAAAGAAAAGGTTTGTGGCAGGTATTGCAGCAACTATTGTCTTTTTTGGCGCTTTTTCTTTTGTTTTTACCAGCGAATACATTTCCTGGAACCAGAAAGCATGGCAATTGATAAATGAATTGAAATCACAGGGCATTCCTTATGACAAAATAGACGGCGGCCTGGATTACTGCATAATGACTTTTGGCCAGGAT
The DNA here is from genome assembly GCA_964402015.1 of uncultured archaeon. Taxonomy (GTDB): domain Archaea; phylum Iainarchaeota; class Iainarchaeia; order Iainarchaeales; family JAGVWC01; genus CAYOAS01. The sequence goes on from CAYOAS010000041.1 coordinate 620, forward strand.
GAAACACGCTTGGTCAGGGCAGACACAAAATATTATACAGGCATTTGCACAAAAGGCTGTTCCGAGGAAGGCTATGCCATTTCTTTCAAGCCGTTGCCTGGCTGCAGCGTGGTAAAGAGCGAACCGTATTTTGTCCTCGGACAAAAATTCGGGGAAATTTTCGTGCTGAAAAAATAAGCAGGCTTTATTTTTTTGCAGTGAGAAAAAGCGTCATTCCAAGCACTTTGCTTGAAAGCAGTTTTTCAAGCAGTTTTGGATAATGCTTTGTGAAAACCCCAAAGAACGGCCTTAAATGGTGAAGGCTGACAACACTGACTTTTTCAAAGCCGGTTTTTTGGACTATTTCTTTCAGCGAATGGCTTTTGAAATGCGTCAGGTGTGTTTCAAGATAGTTTCGGCCTTTTCCGAATTTGTCCCAGGCTATTTCCAGCAATGGCCAAAGCGAAAAATAGTTTCCCACTGCAAGCACCAGCAGTCCATTCTTTTTTGAAACTCTGTAAATTTCAGCGAGCGCTTTTTTTGGCTCCAAAAAATGGTCCAGCGCATCAAGCGCTATTACTGCGGAAAAAAAATTGTTTTTGAAAAAAAGTTTTTCCGCTGGCCCGGAAGAAAAAGAAACGTTTTTGATGCGGTTTTTTTCAGATTTTTTTTTTGCAACAGCAATCGCTTCCTCGTTGAAATCACAGCCGAAAAAAAACAGCCCGGGAAAATGCCCCGCAAGCTTTATTGTCAGCGGGCCGGAACCGCATGCAAGGTCAAGGACTTTTGCGCTTTTTGGCAGGCGTGCTTTTTCAAGCGCCGCAATTGTTGCCTCAAGCTTTTCCGCATGCCATGCTTTTTGCACCCTGTTGCCTTGTTCGACTGCAACACTGTCAATGTCTGCCGGAAAAGAGGCATAAATTTTTTTTATTTCAACAAGGCTTTTTTTCATATAGGTAAAAAAAGAACTGAAACAATATGTTTTAACCATTATTGTCAAGAAATGGATACCCACAAAAATATGGCAAATTGACTAATTTTTGAACATTTTTATGGCGATTTGCTATATGCAAAAAGCAATTCCAAGCACTTTGCGAGGAATATTCAAAAGCAACAGCTTTTGATTTATAAACTGTTCAATTATTCAGGCTTTTTGCTATAGTTCACTCTTCAGCCCAACAGTCACTGGCGGGCACGGAATTCGACAACTTTAAAATTTAGAATGACGATCGGTCTTAATAAAGTAACTAAAGATATAGTCCACATTCATTTTTACTACATAAAATAAATTTAGGATATTCATCTTGGCTTTTATAATTTGGCTTATTCTCCACGAATCATAAAATCTATTAAAAAGAACAAATAGTTTATTCGGTGGAAGCTTGATTAGAATTTTAATAACGGGCAGCATTTGGGGGTGTTTTACTCCAAAACTAAAAAATTTATGAAAATTAATAATATGGTTTTTCTCTTTAGCTGAATTGAATCGGATACATGTTCCCAATAGATTGGATTGAGACATATTATCCACGCCCACCCCATCTTCAATATATTTGTTTTCAACACAGTACTTATATATCTCCGTGCCATAAAAAGGGGTAAGAATAAAACAGTCAGCAAAATCTACTTTATGTTTCACATTAAACCTGAATGTTTCCATAGCCATTTCAAATGTTTCACCGGGATTGCCTATAATGTTTTGTGTATGCACTTTTAATCCATTTTTTTTAAGAGCCATAATTGATTTATTCAGTGCCTCCTCAGATAAATTTCTATTAAGAACTTTGTTACGAATAAATTCGTTCCCTGATTCAACCGCCATTGTTACAGCAACACAACCTGCTTTTTTTAAATTTTTTATTTTATTTTCATTTAATAGATTAGGCCTGATATTGCATAAAAACGGCACTCCAATTTCCTTTTTATATAACCTGGCAAATTCGTCATAATCCATATCTAATCCAAAATTATCATCCACTATTTTTAAGAAAGTAAATGGATATTTTTTTTGGATTATTTTTAATTCCTCAACAATATTAGACGGTGAACGATGATAATTAACTTTTCCCTTTCCACTATATATTGACTTATATAATTTATTAAAACAATAAGAACAATTGAAAGGGCAACCTCTTGATGTTATGATTCTTTTTATTGGCGTCTTCCTTAACCCCTCATTTTCAGTATAGATTACCTCCCTATTTGGGAAAGGCAATGAATCTAAGTCTTCGATTTTATTTCTCACTGGATTTTTATAGATTTTTCCATTAACCCTTAACCACCAATTATCAGTTTTTGCATAATCTTTCCCGCTTTCAATTTTTTTTAATAGTTCTGAAATAGCAAATTCTCCTTCACCTATGCAGATTCCATCAATTAAACTGCTGCTTTCAATAAATTCTGGATAAAAAGTACAATGCGGCCCCCCAAATAGGGAAATGGCTTTTATTTCCTTTCGAAGCAGGGCATTAAGCGTTCTGCATAAACGATGTTTTCCAGTAGTTACACTATAAGCCAAGATGTCGGGTTTAAATTTTTTCAATTTTTTAACAAAGTCTTTGCGTGGTGATTCAAAATATTTTACAGCATGCCCATCATTTATAAGTATCTGAATTAAATATGCAATCCCTAATGGCTCAACATTAGCTGTGGCAGGTTCAATAAAGGCAACGTTCATATTAATAGCTCCTTTACACTAATGTATAACGCTTTATATTTTAATATATAAAGTTTTTATTTATTAATGTATTTTTATTTTCGACTTGCGCCCAAAGCCGGTTTTTTGCGCCTTTTGGCAGGCGTGCTTTTTCAAGCTCCGCAATTGTTGCCTCAAGTTTTTCCGTGTGCCATGCTTTTTGCACCCTGTTGTCTTTTTCCATTGCAACAGTGTCAATGCCAGCAGGAAACGAAGAGCAAATTTTTTTTTCATCAATGAATTTTTTCATATATATGGCAAGGGACATAAATAATTGAACAAGAATTATCCCTTGACAAATAGTAAAAAACCAAAATAAGTTCAGGAATTAATGTCTTTTACTATGGAGAAAGCTGAAACAATATGTTTTAATAATTCACCAACAATTTTATGCTAAACAAGCTATTTTAACAAAAAGAGTGGTCAAATGAAAATTGCGATTGTGTTGCCGACATACAACGAACAGGCAAACATAGTGCGCTTGATTCCGGAATTGTTCGAGGTTTGCAAAAAAAACAGCATAAAACTTACTGTGATTGTTGTTGACGACAACAGCCCTGACGGTACAGCGCAAACCGTACTGGAATTGAAGAAAAAATACAGTGTTTTGCTGATAAAAAGGCCTTGCAAAATGGGATTGGGAACAGCGTACATTGCAGGCTTCAAGAAAGCACTGGAAATGGGCTTTGAACTGGTTTTCAGCATGGATGCTGATTTTTCACACCAGCCGCGCAGCATTCCAAATTTTGTAAAGGCAAGCAGGAATTTTGATGTCGTATTGGGTTCTCGTTATGTCAAGGGCGGCGGCACAAGCCTCAATGGCTACAGGCTTGCATTGAGCAGAGGAGCAAATTTCATTGCAGCAACGCTTTTTGGCCTCAAGGCAAGGGATGTTACAAGCGGATACCGCTGCTATCATTCCAAGGCATTGAAAGGCATTGGCCTTGATTCAATAAAAACATCGGGTTACAGTTTTCTTGAAGAAATTTTGTTTCTCTGCAAGCAAAAGGGCTTTTTGATTGGCGAAACCCCGATTTTTTTTGATTTCCGCGGAGGCGGAGAAAGCAAGCTCGGCCAAAAGGAAATAATTAATTTTTTTTTGAACATGCTGCGATTGAAAATCCTTTCAATGGCCGGAAAGATTTAAAATTTGAGGACTGACTTCATTCCGACAATGCCTGTTTTTATTTCTTCAATGCTTCGGATTGAAAGAATTTTTTTGAAAAGAAAGCCAGGCCGCAAATAAAACTGCCAGTAGGCTTTTTTCTGGAATTCCTTTAGTTCTGCAGCAGAAAGCCCTTTTGGGACAAAGGTTATTTTTTCCGGGTCAACAGGACTGAATTTGTCCCAATCCTGCATTACTGCTTCGCCGGATTTTTTTGCATAATGCCATAATTCAGTGTTGGGATAAAGCGTTGTAATGTAAAAGCTCGCATTGTCCAATGGAAGCCTGCACGCCAGGTCAATGGTTTGCTGCATTGTCTGCCTTGTATCTGAAGGCAGCCCGAGCATGAAAGAGCCCCTTACCTCCATTCCGGCTTTTTTCGTTGCCTTTACTCCTGCCTCAATCATTGAAACAGAAAGGCTTTTTTTTATCCGCTGCAATATTGCATTGTTTCCTGATTCGATTCCAAACAATACCTGCCAGCAACCAGCTTTTTTCATCCAATAAAGAGTTTCCCTGTCAATAAAATTTATTCTTGCAAGGCAGCTCCAAGGCAAATCAAGCTTTTGCTTTACCAACAACTTGCAGATTTCAACAAGCCGCTTTCTGTCAAAATTAATCGTGTCATCCCAAAATTTTATTTCGCGCGCGCCATACTTTTCTTTCAGCTCAATAATCTCTTCCAGCACGTTTTCAGGGCTGCGCGCCCTGAACCTGTTTCCAAAGATTGCCCTGTCGCAATAAATGCACTTGAAAGGGCAGCCCCTGCTTGAAATAAGGCTTCCCAAAGGGGTTTTTTTGCAGGAAGCAGGCGTTGGCCTGTAACTTGCAAGCGGCGGAAACAAGTCTCTCGCAGGAAAAGGCAATGAATCCAGGTCGTCAATAAAAGGCCTTGGCTTTGAAACAACTATTTTTTTTCCCTTCCGAAAGGCAATTCCCCTGGTTTTTTTGTCCTTGAGAGTTTTTCCTTTTTCCGCCCGAACAGCCAGTTCCAACAAAGTCATTTCTCCTTCTCCGATAACGCTTGCATCAAAACAAGAATGCACGATGGGGTCGTTTGGAATAGAAGTAACATGGGCTCCGCCCAAAACAACAGGCACTTCAAGCTCTTTTTTCAATGCAACAACTGTTTTCACTGCGCCAAGGACCATTGCAGTTGCAGCAGTAAAGCCGACAAGGCCGGGAGAAGCCTTTTTTATTTCCCGGACAGTTTGCTCTGTGGAAAAATCGTTTAATTGTGCGTCAATAACGCTTACCTTGAAATTGTTTTCCCGCAATACTGCAGCAAGATAACCAATGCCCAACGGCTGGACATAATTTCCCAATTCGCTGACACTGCCATAAATAGCGTTTTTGTCAACATTCGGGTTAACCAGAACAATTTTCATAAAAACAACAAAAAAACAGTATTCCGAATGGCTTTTTATTGGATTCGATGCAAAAAACCATTAAATGAAACGCATAATTGCAGTGCTGCTTATTGCAATAATCGGCGCAAGCTTTTTCTGGCAATCCTTTGTTTCTGAAAAAATATTGCTGAACGGCGATGCCCTCAATTTTTTTTATCCGCTGAAGCAGATGCAGGCAAATGCCTTCAGGGAATTCCGCCTGCCACTCTGGAACCAGTTTTTGCAGTCAGGCACACCATTGCTTGCAAACAGCCAGGCTGCAGCGCTCTATCCTGCAAATTTTTTGATTCTTTTCTTGCAGACACAGGACGCAATACAATTAATGCTGGCATTGAACGTTATTGTAGCCGGCATAACAATGTTTTTTTTTGCAAAAAGAACTGGCTTGAATGAATCCGCAGCAATTGTTTCCGCAATAGCGTTCATGGCTTCCGGGCAAATGATTTCGAGAATTTTTGCCGGCCACTTGACGCTTGATGCAACCTATTCATTAATACCTTTGGTTTTTCTCGCGGTAGAGAACGCTTTCAGAAAAAAAAAACCATCATCTTTTGCACTGCTTGGAATTGCAATGGCACTCCAGTTCTTTGCAGGCTTCATGCAATTGTTCTATTATACAATGCTCTTTGCAATAGCTTTTGCTGCATTCCATTTTTTTTATGTAAACGAAAAGAAAATCTCAAAATTCCAATTGGCAAAAGGCATTGCTGTAACCGCAATGGTTTTTTTGGCATTGACCGCAATTCAATTGTTTCCATCGCTTGAACTTGCCGGAAAAATGAACAGGTCACAGGGCTTGAGCACGCAGGATGAAGGATCTTTCTCAATGCCGATTGCAACGCTTGTTGAAACATTATTGCCGAACGCTTTTGGAAATTCCGCAAACCACACTTTCTGGGGCGAAATTTATTATTGGGAATTCACTCCATTCATTGGAACTGCAGCATTCCTTCTCGCAGCAATCGGAATAATTTATTACAGGAAAAACAAGATTGCATTGTTCTTTTTTACAGTAACTATTGCCTCACTATTGCTGGCTCTTGGAAAAAATACTCCGCTGTTTGCAGCAACAAAACCATTGCTGAGCGCGCTTGGAATGTTCCGTGCTCCAGCGCGAATGCTCGCATTTTATTGCCTTGGAACAGCAATGCTTGCGGGCTTTGGCGCACAGTCATTGATTGAGGCAAAGGAAAAACAGCGTGCCTGGATGCTGCAAGCGCTTGGCACTTTTGCTTTTTTGTTCCTTGCAATTTCAGCCTTTCTTTTTATTGAAAACAGTTTTTTTGTTGAACAAGCAAAGCAGTTCATTGAACAAAAATTTGCTTTGGATGGCGCTGAAAGAATAATTTATCTTGAAAGCAGGATTCCGGAAGCTCTTGCACTATTACAAAAGGATTCTGTTGTTGCAGGCATTGCAATTGCGGCATTGGCAATAGCCGCTTTCATTGCGCAAAAGAAAAGCATGCTAAAGAAAGCCGAAGCGCTTGTTGCAATTACTGTCTTTTTTGAACTGTTGTTTTTCAGCCAGATTTTTTTGCGGCCTCAAACAGACAATAACGCTTTCGAAAAAAACCCATTAATTGCATCGCTCGAAAGCAAGCAGGAAAATTTCAGGGTTGTTTCAAAGTCCGGGGTTTTGCCGCAACACCTTGCAGTAAAATACGGAATAGAAATGGCTGACGGTTATGACCCGACAATATTAAAGAATTACGCAGAGTTTGCCTCGCTGGTTGAAAAAAATAATCCTTTCTTTTCGGAAATATTTTTCAGGCTGGATTCAAATACCAAACAAAAAATTTTGGGGATAGCGAACGTAAAATACATTCTGCGCGATAACTCGATTGAAGAAAATGCTTTTGTTTTGCCCCGCGCTTTTGTTGCCGGAAAAGCAAAAGCAGTCGAAAATGGCTTTGCCTTGCAAGAAATGTCTGGTACTATTTTTGACCCAAAGAAAATCGTCTTGTTGGAAGATGCGCAAAGCATTGATTTGGGCAGTGCGGCTTTCTTCAATCCTGCTGTTGTCGTTCAGAATTCGCCTGAAAAAATAATGATAGATGCAGAAGCACAGGATAACGGTTTCTTGTTTTTTAGCGTGCCGTATTACCCCGGCTGGAAAGCAAGCATTGACGGCGTTGAAACAAAGGTTTTCAAGGCAGACCATGCTTTCATGGCGATTGCACTGCAGAAAGGAATGCATTCTGTTGTTTTTTCTTTTGAACCTGAAAGCGTTAAAGTCGGCTTGCTTGTTTCTGCCATTTCAATTGTTTTGCTTTGCGTATTCTTTGTTCAGGATTACTTTCGAAAAAGGAAAAAATAAACAGTGGTTTTTTTTGATAAAGAAAAATGAAAAAACAGTTCTAAAAGAGCGCGAGGAAGTGTTTTCGCGTTTTTATTCCGTGCATTTTGACGCCATAAAAAAGCATTTGCCAAACATAAAGAACGCCAAAACAATTGAAGTAGGCTGCCAGACTGCATATTTTTCCGCGCTGTTCGCAAAAGCCGGCGCTGACTGCTATTGCATTGACAACGAAAAAAAAGAATTGGAAAAAGGAAAAAGGCTGTTCAAAGAACTCGGGCTCAAAGCAAAATTCGTGCTGATGGACGGCTTTGACTTGAAGTTTGCAGACAACAGCTTTGACGTTGTGTTCAACCACGGCGTAATAGAGCATTTCAAGCGGGAAAAACAGGACAAAATGCTGCTGGAAATGAAAAGGGTTTCAAAAAACCTTGTTTATGTTTCAGTTCCAAACAAATTCCATCCAGAATCCTCGCGCATAAAAAATGAATCGCGCCAAAAAAAGCACACTGGCAATGGCTTCAAATGGGAGCACGAATTCTATCCATTCACATTCCGCGAACTAAAAAAACTGTTTGAAAGAAACGGGCTGGAAATAATAGAATTGTTCGGCAGCCTGCACTGGTTCAAAAAAAACAGCAAACTGAACAGCCTTTTGCAAAAAACAATCGGTCTTCTTCTCGGATTTGAACTTTGCGCGCTCGGAAAAAAACAATAATAAAAATCAGCCGCCTTGCCTGAAATATTTTATTGTTTCAACCAATCCTTCTTCCAGCGAAACCTTTGGCTGCCAGCCCAAAATTTTTTTTGCCTTTGAAATGTCCGGGCGCCTGCGCAAAGGGTCATCGTCTGGCAAGGGATTGAAAACAATTTTTGAATTTGATTCTGTCAGTTTTTTTATTGTTTCAGCAAACTCCAAAATAGAATGCTCTTCCGGGTTTCCAAGGTTTACCGGCAGATAGTAATCTGAACCAATCAGTGCAATCAATCCTTCAACCAGGTCTGAAACAAAACAAAAAGACCTTGTTTGCTTTCCATCGCCAAAAACAGTCAACTCTTTTCCAGAAAGCGCTTGATTGATAAAATTTGGCACAACCCTGCCGTCACTGCACTGCATTTTCGGGCCATAAGTATTGAAAATTCGCGCAATACGCGTTTTCACTGCGAGTTTTCTGTGGTAAGCCATTGTCAGTGCTTCAGCAAACCGCTTTGCCTCGTCATAACAGGAGCGCTCCCCAACAGGATTCACATTTCCAAAGTATTCTTCTGTTTGCGGGTGCTGTAAGGGATTGCCATATATTTCGGAAGTGCTCGCCTGCAAGAAAGAAGCATTATTCTTCAGCGCAAGGTCAAGCAGGTTTTTTGTTCCAAGCGCTCCAACCATTAGGGTTTCAATCGCAAGGCGCTGGTATTGCACTGGCGATGCAGGGGAAGCAAGGTTGAAAATCTCGTCAATCTTTCCAGTGGCTTTTACGCTTTCAGTTATATCCTGTTTCAAAAAAACAAAATTCTTGTCCTTTAACAATTCCTGAATGTTTTTTTTCGAGCCAGTGCAAAGGTTGTCAATGCAAACAACTTTTTTTCCTTCGCCAAGCAAGCGCTCGCACAAATGGCTACCAATAAAGCCGGCGCCGCCTGCAACAAGAACTGTTTCTTTCTTTTTGTCCTGAGATTTATTCTGCATTGCAAAACTCCTTTTTAACTTTTTCAAGCAGCCTTTCTAAGGCTGGCGAATGTCCTACCTTCGGTAGAACTTGCTTAATAGCATTATTATCAAACACCCTCATTGCAAAACTCCTTTTTAACTTTTTCAAGAATTTCAATAGTGCCAATATCATACCATTTATGGTGGGGTTCGTCAAAAATGAAGGCAAAAACTGGTTTTCTTTTGTGCAGCCATTCAA
>CAYOAS010000042.1:0-10038 GCA_964402015.1 uncultured archaeon
AAACAACCAAAAAAAATTTGACTAAAATGTTCAAATACTTAATAGTTTAGCTATATATGGCGCCTCACCCAGTCTTCAGTTGGGTACTGGACTCTATTGTTTTCTGCCATAAAATATAATTTGCTGGCTTTGCATTTAAAAAAATGTTTGTATGACTAAACTTTTTGCATGACTGATGTCAGGGAAGAGTGCGGTGTTGCAGCTGTTTCGCTGAAATTGCCTTCAAAAAACCACGAAAAAGGCGCGTTAGTGCAATATTTATACAAGCTGTTATTGCAGCAGCAGCATCGCGGGCAATTAAGCGCGGGCATTACAACATACAATAGCACAAGGCCACAGCTCATTGACACTTTTAAGGGCATTGGGCGGGTTGGCGAGGTATTCAAGACAAGCGACGAGCAAAGGTTCAGGTCAATAGTAAATCGATACGCTGGCACAAAAGGAATCGGCCACACGAGATATGCTACTTTTGGTGCAAACTCGAGAAATTATGCCCAGCCTTTTGAAAGGCATCATGGAAGGAAATGGAAATGGTTCAGCTTTGCATTCAACGGAAACATAGCAAATTCTTTGGAATTAAAAAAGAGCCTGCAGGAAAAACAATATCATTTTGTTTTGGATTCAGACACTGAAGTAGTAATGCATTTTTTGGCGCGCGGCAACAGGGGAGACCAAAAGCAGGAAATAGAAAATGTTTTTGCAGAGGCAAGCGAGAGTTTTGACGGAGCATACAACATTGTTTACTTAAATGCTGAAGGCGAACTGGCAATAGTGCGAGACCCGCACGGAATAAGGCCCTTGGCAGCAGGGCATAACGAGGAAGTTTGTGCTGCTGCATCGGAAGACATGGCATTGCACGGCATTGGAATAGAAAAAACAAAAAGCGTTGAGCCAGGCTGCCTGCTGATTGCAAACAACAACCAGTTTGAAAAAAAGCGTTTTGCAAAATGCAATAAAAAAGCGCACTGCATGTTTGAATGGGTTTATTTCAGCAACCCCGTATCGTCCATTGAAGGAGTTTCTGTTTACGAGGCGCGTTATAGGCTTGGAGAACAGCTTGCAAAAGAGGAAAGCCTGAAAATTGACAAGGACACTATTGTTGTGCCAGTGCCAGACACTGCAAGGCCTGCAGGCGATGCATTGGCGTATTGCGTTGGCGTGCAATCAATGGAAGGATTACTGAGGAACAGGTATGTCGGCCGCACTTTCATTGAAGGAGCAAACCGTGCAAGCAAGGCAAAGGACAAATATTGCCTGAACAAAAAGATTGTTGAGGGAAAAAAAATAATTTTGGTTGAAGACAGCATTGTGCGCGGCACTACAACAAAGGCTATTTGCGAATACTTGAAAAAAGAAGGCGGGGCAAAAGAAGTGCATGTACGGGTTTCTTGCCCGCCAATAATGTTTCCTTGCTTTTACGGCATTGACATGTCAACCTTTTCAGAATTGATTGCGAGAAAATTCGAAAAAGAAATAATTGCTGGGAAAGCCTGCGTGAGCGAAGAAAACGAAGAAAAAATTGGGAAAGAAATCGGCGCGGATTCAGTGAAATACCAAGGCATGGAAGGGCTTGTAAAGGGAATTGGTTTGGAAGACGGAAAAAACAGTTTGTGCACTGCCTGCCTAGACGGAGAATATCCGACAGAATACGGAAAACTGCTTGTTGAAAAAGCAAAAGCGAATTTTGAAAACAATGCAACCCAGAAAAGGTCGTACGAGTAGTTGTTGCGCTTTTATTCCGCTTTCAATTCTGGCCATTCAATTTTTTTGTCCTGCAACTGCTGCTTATTTTACATTAAGTTCAAACCATTCGATTTTCTTGTTTTCCACCAATTGCCTGATTTGTTTTTGCTTTTCCGAAAGCTTGGAATCTGCAGCCTTGAATTCCACGAAAACTATTTTGTCTTTTTCAAATGCAATGCCGTCAATCGGCGTGCCAATAAAGCGGAAATCTTGGTGGGAGAAGGGAAAATTGTTGCTGAAAGGAATCCATTGTTCGACTGTTTTGCCATAACGCACGCTCTGGCTGTTCTTGTCAAAGCGCAATTGCTGTAACCGCTCTTCAAAATCACGGGAGCGCTTGTAAAAATAATAAAGCAGGATTACGAGCAGGAAAAAAACAAAAACCAAAAGAATTGCAAGAATAATGTCCATTCAAAAGCACGCTAATAGTATTTTGTTCCCTGGCCAGTCAAGGTAACCAATTCTATTTCCATTCCAGCCTTTTCCGGCACCCAAAACAGCCATGCAAGATTTTCCAAAAAAAAACCACCTTAAATATTGCCAAAGCCAGTTTTAGTGCTCTTGTATAACAACAAGAACTCTTTGGCGCTTTGAGTAGTATAATATATTGTTTTGTTATCGGTTTTTAAAACCCCAACCAGATTGAGTGAAATAAGCGATTTAAGCATTAGTTCGAGGTCACCAAACTCTATTCCTGGCATTTTGCCTGCAAGCGCATTAATTTCTGATGCCTCTTGCTCAATCAAAGACAAAAGATTGATGTATAGGCCGCTTTTCGCAATGAGATAATAACCCGGATGCTCCTGCAAAAAAGCAACAAAACGCTCCTGTGGATTCATAACAGCAAATTAGGCAGGCAAAGAATTAAAGTTTTTTGGTGAGGTAAGCGCCGTTGTCGAGAAAGCCGAGTTTTCTGTAATATTCTTTTACTCCGATTCCAGAAAGGACTGTTAGTTTTTTTGCATCAAACTCTTCAAAAGCAATTTTTTCAGCTTCCTGCAATAGTTTTTTTCCAATGCCGCGGTGCTGCAATTGCCCGCGCGCGGGTTTTTCACCAAGCGGAACAACCTCTGAAAAAACACGCAATTCCCTGACAAGCGCAGTGCTTTCGCCAATCTCTTTTCTGAAAGGCATTGCGGGAAAGCGCAGCCTGCAATAGCCAAACAAAAAATCTCGCTTTTTTTCTTCAATGGAAATGAAGAATTCTTTTCCATTGCTTGCATCATAGGATTCAACAAAAAGCCGCGCGCTCTCCAAGCAAGGCTTTCTGCCGGAAAAATAAGACTGCAATCCTGCTTCCCGGCAGCGGATGCAATTGCACTTTTTTTTGTTTTTTTTCATTTCTTTTGCAACCAGCTGGCGCAAATTGGAGCTTTTCACTCCCGCGCTGACAAGAGTTGAAGGAATATCGCGCTGGATTCGCATGATTCGCACATAGCGCGGGACAATGCTTTTCATTCTTGCAATCAGGCGCGCAGCGCGCCCAGTGCTTAACGGTTCAAATTCGCCTTTTTTCCAAAAGTCAAACAATCGCGTGCCTTCAACAACAAGGCAAGGATAAATCTTTAGCATGTCCGGTTGAAATTCCTGCCCGGAAAAAAGCCGCTTGAAATTTTTCAAATCTGTTTTTTCGCTGCTGAAAGGAAGCCCGGGCATAAAATGATAGGCAACCTTGAAAGCACTGTCTTTCAGCAAGGCAGTTGCATTCACAACATTCAGGACAGTATGGCCGCGGTGAATCTTTTTGTAAATATTGTCGTCAATGTTTTGCACGCCGAGCTCGACGCGCGTGCCACCAAAGCCCAACAAGTTGCTTATTTCTTTTTTTCCGCAAAAATCCGGGCGGGTTTCAAAAGTAATGCCGGTAATCCGTGTTTTGCTTTTTTCACAGAGCTTTTTCGCGCTTTCAATGCTGCACGCTTTTTTTCCGCACGCGGCTTGAAGGCAGCCGAGCACGAATTTTTTTTGGTAAGAAAATTTTGTTGAAGGAAAAGTGCCGCCCATTATTATTAGTTCGATTTTTTCAATGCTGTGGCCTGTTTGCTGTAATTGCCAAAGGCGGTTGCTGACCTGTGCAAAGCCATCAAAGTTTTCGCGAATCGCGCGCATTGTTGCCGGCTCAAAACCAGTATAGCTTTTTGGCGTGCTTTTTCCAATGCCGCTCGGGCAATAAATGCAATTGCCGGGGCAATCATGCGGGGCAATCATTGCGGCAACAACGGAAACCCCGGAAAGAGAGCGCACTGGCTTCACGCCCAAAAGAAAAACCATTTTTTTGTTTCTCTTTTTTGCAAAACCCAAAATGTCAGGGTTTGTTGGAAGCTCTGGAAGCGCCATTTTTTTTGCGAGCGACAGCTTTTCGGAATTCAGTTCGCGCGCTGAATTGATTTCGCCGGATTTAATCTTGGAAAGAATTTCCCCGGCAAACTTTTCCAGAACTGGTTTTTTTGCAGGCATAAAAAAATTGTTATTGTAACGCCGCGTTATTGCAGCAGCAGGCTCAGGAATGAATTAATCAAATAATACGGAGTGAGTGTCGGAGTGAAAACCGGAAAGCCGTAAAGCGCTGCAGCATATTTTCCTTTGAGCGTCGGGTTAACTTTCAGGCGCGCGTTAAAGGAATCAATTTCTTTTCCGGTAAGTTCAGAGCTTATTTTGAAGGAGAAATCCTTGTTGCCATAAGCGCGCGGCAAGACAGCAAGCGTTATTTCCTGCACGCTGTCCTTGCTAGTCTTTTTTTTCAAAACAATTATTTTATCTTCAAACCAGTATTTTGGCAGTGTTGAAGAAATCCTTATGGCGTGGTCTGCAATGGAATCGTTGGAAAGCGAAAGAAGATAGTCAACTGGCTCGTTTACTTTTGTTTCTTTCTGCAGGCTCACAATGGAAGCTGTTATCAGCTTTTTTTTCACAAAAAGAATTGCATTAAATGAATCATTTGTTTTTTCGTCCTTGAAATTCAAAAAATTTATTTTCAGGTTCTGCGCTGTTTCCTCCTGGTCTGAAGGAATTATCACTTTCACAATCATTGTTTCAGCAAAAGGCGTGGAATCAAATACCTTCCAGTTTTCCGGCAGCTGTTTCGCTATTTCCGCCTTGTTCCAGGCAAAATCCTTTCCACTCTTGTTCGAAAAAATGAGTTCAAGAGTTTCCCCGGGAGAAATGCTGCCCAATTCAATGGTATCAGCGGAATGAACCTGCTTTTCGAACGGGCTCACAAGGAAAAAATCAGCGAATGCCGTTGAAAACAAGAAGAAAAAACAGAGGAAAAACAATGTTGTCAAAAACATTCTTGCAAAACTTGAATTGTTTTTGACAGACAATAATTCCTTTACCTGCCTCTGTTTAAAAACAGTAGAATTATTGTATTTTAACCCGTTCATAATCAATTAATTTACACGAAAAGGAATTTAAAGGATTTCCCATGCGGATCATTGCAATTTCCGACATTCATCTGGACAAAGAAGCAGTTTCAATGCTGAAAGAAAAGCTGAAAAACAAGCCATTGGATGCATTGATTGTTGCCGGCGACATTACAACGCACGGCAGCGAGTTTGCAGCAGAAGAAATATTAAAGGAATTAAAGCAAATCGCGCGCGTTTTCTCGATTCCGGGAAACATGGACACAAAAGAAGTGCTGGAATTGCTGGAAAACAAAAGCAACAGTCTACATAACCGCGTGTTGGTTTTTGACAACTATCGCCTCGCTGGCTTCGGCGGCGGCCTAAAAGGAAATCCCGGGCAGCTTAATTTTTCAGAAAAACAACTGGAAAACAGCCTTGAAAAACTGCTTGAAGAAGATTGCAGCAAAACCATTCTGGTTACGCATTTGCCGCCTTTTGGCACCAGCCTTGATTTGGCTGGCAGCGGAAAGCACATTGGCAGCAAGGCAATATTGAAAATTATTGAAAGAAGACAACCGTTGCTGCATTTGTGCGGGCACGCTCACGACGCTGCTGGCGAAGAGCTTTTTGGCAGAACTTTGAGCGTGAACCTTGGCGCGCTGGAGAACGGCAAGGCTGCAATAATTGATTTGAACGGAAAAATAAAAATTGAAAGGATTGAATTGTTCTGAAGCAATTGATTGAAGGTGTTTTTTTGGGAAAAGAATCGCGTTTTGAAATGATAAAAAAACACAACGCTGAGGAATTCCAAAAGGCTGTTGCGGAAAAAAAAGCGGATTCATTAATGATTCCATTGTGCAGTTTCGTGAATTCTTTGCCGGAATTTTTTTCAAGCAGCAGCTGTGCGGGCAGAATAATGCTCTTGAAAACAGACAAAGTGGAAAGCAAGCGGGAAGCGGCTTTTCTCGCAAAATGGCATCGCAATGTCTCTTTTTCTGAACTGTTAAAAGAGCTTGAAAAAAAAGTTTTCTCACAAGAATTATGGCTGAAACAGGAACCCTTTATTCTGCATTTGGGAACAAACAATCTGGAAAACGCGAACCGCCTGCTGCGTTGCTGCAGGATTGCGGGCATAAAACGCGCGGGCATAATGGTTGCAAAACCAGATAAGTTTATTGTTGAAATCATTGGCACGCAAAATCTTAGTTTACCAGTAAAAAAGAAAAACAAAACATTGGCGGAAAAAAGCTATCTCAAATTTGTTCTGGAAAAAGCAAACGCAAAACTGAAAAGAAACTATGCTTTGCTGAAAAAATTTGAAAAAACCATAAAACAGGAACTGAAATGAACACCAAGGATTTAAATATAACTACTAATATAATTATATTGGTGATATAATTGCAGGAAACTGTCGTGGTTGCGAGGAAGTGGGGCAACAGCATTGGCGTAACATTGCCAATCAAGGCTGTTGAAAAAGAAGGAATAAAGCCGAATGACAAGCTTGTCCTTTGTGTGCGAAAAATTGTTCCAGTAGACCAGCTTTTTGGCATTGCAAAATTCAGAAAAAGAGGGCAGCAATTGAAAGATGATTTGAAGAAGGGATGGGATTGACTGCAGAATTTTTTTATGATACGTATGCGCTGGCAGAGTATGTCAGCGCCAATCCCGCATTTAAAAAATATTTCAAAGAGCACGAAGGAGTAACCACCAGGCTAAACCTGATGGAATTGTATTACGGGCTTTTGAGGGATTCCGGAGAAGAAAAAGCCAACATTGTTTATGACTCACTGCTACCGCTTACAATAGAGTTTGGAGATGAAACAATAAAAAAAGCAACAAAATTCAAACTGGAACACAAATCAAGCAATATTTCCTATGTTGATGCGCTTGGCTACCAGCTGGCGCTTGAAAGAAAAATAAAATTCCTGACAGGCGACAAAGAATTCAAAGGAATGCCAAACGTTGAATTCGTAAAATAATGCCGCACGCCAACAAAATTAATAACTTCTTGCAACAACAATTATGCCATGGCTTGGACAACAATTGAAACGCCAAACGCAAAATACGTTCTGCTATTTTTCTATCATGGAATAGGCGATATAGGAATGACCGCCGAGAAAGTTCCAGAAAAATTTGATGCACTAGTTTTAGAGAAAGTAGGAGGGGTAGAAGTAAGGAATATGCCTGTGGATTTTCAATACAGAAACGTTGTAAAGCAAGCGATTGAGCATGGCAAGCATATTTGGATAACTGATGCTGCCCCAAGTGGGCGCAGTGTTATAAGGGCGCTTGCTGGTGCAATTGCAGTTGGAATTGCTGGTGGAAAGGGAGTTAAAACTCTTTTAGAAATGCGGAAAAAAAAAGAACTAAATAGGCGGTCTTTTGTTAAGAGGGTTTTTGGGATAGGTTTGTTACTTCCTTTACTGGGGGTTATGGGGGGCACAGTGGCAGAAATGCATCATAAAGAGATTAAACACCACAAGCTGTGGAAAATAAATACAAAAATAGGTAACTTAGTTGTGGGAGCGGGGATAGGTACAGCAAGAGACTTGCTCACTGCCGAAAAATGCGAGTCTTGGCTTGCGCCAAAGTTGCAGCAGGAGTTGGGGAGAAAGCCGACGATTGCAATGGTTTGGGGCGGCGGGCACTATGACATAAGAGACCTGTTACTACATCCTGCGGAAAGGCAAAGGCTATTACAAAAACATGATTTGGAAAAATATCTCAAAGCAGATTATCCAAAATCTTTCAGAATCGAACTAAAACCAGACGGAACAATCAAGGAAATAAAAGAGTTCCAAGATACTCTCTCCAAAGCAAAAAAACCAGCAGAATTGCCCAAACCAAAAGCAAAACAATCAGAACTGTTTGGCAGAAGACAATTCCTTTCAAGCGCATTTAAACGAATGCTGCGGATTTGATTTATTTCTTTGCAGGCGATAAAATTGGACAAGAAAAAGCGTTGTTTTGTTGCAGTAAATCTGCCGGAAGAAGTGAAAAAGCAAATTTTTGAAAGGATTTCGAAAAAGTTTCCGCCGCAGGATTGCAAGGTTGTTCAAGAAGAGAATCTGCACGTTACGCTCGCATTCTTGGGTTACTTAAATGAAGAAGAAATTGCTCTTGCGCGCGAAAAAATGCTTGCTCTGAAAGAGCGCAAGGCGTTTGAAATCGAATTGGCTGGCGCTGGCGATTTTAACAACAGGGTTTTTTGGGTTGGCATAAAAAAGGGCGCGAAGGAACTGGAAGAAATTGCGCAAGAACTGCAAAAAATGCTGAAAGTTAGCGATGAACGGTTTTCAGCGCACTTGACTATTGCACGGAATAAAAGCCTGCCAAGAGAGAAAGCAGGGGAATTGATGAAGGAAATTGGCAAGGAAAACTTTTTTGCTTGTTTTCGCGCGGAAACAATTGATTTCATGGAATCAGTCTTGTCGCCAAAGGGACCAAAATATGAAAAATTGTTTTCAATTGCGCTTGCACATTAGGTTTCTTTCAGCACTTCTTCAAGTATTGAATCAGGGTCGAGATAATATTGCTGTATCATTTGTTCGACCTCTTCGTTCTTTTTGATATTGTGCTGGAGCATCCATTCCAAGATGCGCTGCCTTACAAGCATTTCCCTTTTCAATTCGTTTTTTGTCATGCCCGCTTTTTCCGCAAGGAATTCTATGATATTGCTCGGAACATCAGTGCGAGCCAGCTTGTCATTTTTTCTTTCCCATTCAAAAACATTGCTCAACAATACTTTTTCGTCCATGCGTGTCAGCTCTGCAACCTGTGCAATTCTCCTAATAGGGCCTTTAACCTTGCTGTACATCTTGTATTGCACAAGAACAAGATTCAACAGAGTGAGCATTGATTCCGGGACATTCATTGGCTTTGCCTGCAGGCGCAACAGCATTTCCCTCGCGGAATTGCTGTGCAATGTGCCCATGCAATTTGATACTATAAAACCGTTTGCTATATATGTGTGGTTATCTTCGACTGTAAGGTCATATACAAAATCGCCATATTCTGTTTCTTCTATTGATTTGACCTGCTGCCAGTTGATTGGCTGTTCTGCCAATGTTTTTAATTCATTGGCAAGCCCATTGCCAAAGATTCCGCAAAATTCCAGGATAAATTCTTTTGTGGGATTTCTTTGCCCGTTTTCATAGGCTTTGATTACTCCCCTGGATTTGTAACCCATTTTTTCTGAAAGCTGTTGTTGGGTAAGCCCGGAATCTTTCCTTATTTGCTTGATGACTTTGCCCATGTTTGGGAGCAATGCAGTATGCCTTCCTGTCCTTTTTATCAGTTGCCGTAACTTTTCCGTTTTTTTCCCGTGGTTAAAGCCAATGTTTTGGTAAAAAGAAACCAGGTTGTCAAAGCCATAGATTTGGATTGTATAATATGGGCCATTGTTTCCTTTTCCGTCTTTTTCGGCAACATATGTGCCAGAGGTAATGCCGAAACGCAACAGCATCAATGGCATTTTTATTGCAATATCAGGATTGGCTGTTGAGAAAACTATGGAATTCGAATGCAGATTTACGCTTGCTTCGCAGTCAAACATCCCCCTCAAAAACAATGCCAATTGTTGATTTTCTGATGATAAAAGCTTTTCATTCAGCTTAAAGATTTTTGTTTTGTTTCCAAGAGGGATATTGTATTCGCCTTGCAGGAAACTACAAATGCCTTTGTCCCATACTTGGGCCCTGGAATAGGAACAGTAATCCTTGACAGAAATTTTATTCTCGGAAATAGTTTTTATGCTTTCTGCAAAACTGCCTACAAGCTCTTTGTTGCAGTTCACAAACTGGATGGAGTTTTCGTTTATGTGCCCGTCGCAGCATATTAAGCCTGCGAGATACTGTTCTGCAACAGTTGCTTTTTCAATTCCGGCACAAATTTTTGCTGGCACTGCAATGAAATCCCCTGCATTTAACGTTTGGGCGTTAACCTGCTGTAC
>CAYOAS010000043.1:0-9780 GCA_964402015.1 uncultured archaeon
TCCAACAACGGAGCATGGAACAACGAAAAATCGTTGCAGTCATAATAGAAAACAACAGCGCGTTCCTGCTGTTAAAGCGCACTCTATGGATGAAATACCAGGCAAACCGCTGGAGCGTTTGCGCCGGAACAATAGAACAGGAAGAAACAACGGAGCAAGCAGCTTTTAGAGAGGCAAAAAAAGAAACCAGATTGGAAATTGAAATAAAAAAATTTGGGAAAGAATTCGAAACAATTGACGGAGATAGAAAACTGTTTGTTTTTCCAGTGCTTGCAGAAAGCAAAACCAGAGAAGTAAAAATCAGCGGAGAACACATTGCTTTCAAATGGACAAAGCCACGAGTGCATTGGGATTACAAAACAGTTCCAACACTTGAAAAAGACTTTGAAGCACTCGGAATTGATGTCGGAAAGCCGGCGCAGAAGAAACTGTTTTGAATCAAAAAAAATAAAATAGCGAGCTCGGAGGGGATCGAACCCTCGACCACCTGATTGCTTTGCCGGCAAAAAACTTAAGAGTCTCACCCCAAACAAATTAAATTGTTTGAACAGGTGCTCTACCGACTGAGCTACGAGCCCACTATAAACAAACTAATACAATAAATTTTTTATAACCCCTTATGACTCTGTTCCAGTTCCCTGACCACAATTATTCCCGCGGACGTTATGAAAAATGTTTTGCCCCTTTTCATTCCCGCAACAAGCCCGAGAGTTATAAGCGTTGTCAAACCACTGCTGTAAACAGCATCCAATGTGCCCCTATCAACAACCTTTCGGTTCAAAAACAACAACAATTGCTTTTGAAGAGCAGAATCTTGCATGACAACAGGCAATGCCCTTTTGGCTGCATCTTCAGTGCTCTCAGTAATTGCAAAACGCTGTTTAAACAGTTCCCGGCTCACATTTTTCCGCCTGCGCCGTTTGCCATTCATAATGCGCCATTTGCCATTCATAAGCGAGCCCGGCGGGGATCGAACCCGCGACACCCGGCTCAGCCTCGAGCAAAAAAAAACTTTTTTTGCTTTTAAAAGGTACACCCAAAAACGGGAAACAAAAAGATTTGCCCCGAATTTGACCGGTGCTCTACCGACTGAGCTACAGGCCCAACTAAATAAATTAATGAAATGCAAACCTTTTATAACCTATTTTGTAAGAAGGCCAAGCAGAATTTTGCCAGGCGTAGTCAATGCACAAAAAGTTGGATTATCCAGTCTGTAGATTATCCCTTTTGAAATGAGAAGTTGAAATTCCCCAGGACACGCTGCCTTTATATCACAAGTGTTGGCAAACTGCGTGCCTTTAAATAAATTCAATGCGTTAACAAGCGCAGGTTTTTGTTCAACTAACGGTAAAAATCCTTTTGCCTTTGCCTCAAACACAGGGTTTACAGATCCGACACTAGCGCTGTGTGGCATTCTACTCCTACTCCCCCTAATAACCAACTAAAAAACCCCTAAAAATTCAAAAGACTATGAAGAAAATATAACAAAAACAATTTAAAAACAATGCAAATTTCAGTGCTTCTTTGGCTTTTTGTGTTTGGGCTTTAATTTTGCTTTTGGAGAGGCACGCGGTTGTTTTTTCTTTCCCAAGGCTTTTTTTGGTTTTGCCCCAATCTCAATTATGCCATTCATATAGGGGCGAAGCGCTTTTGGCACAATAATTGTTCCGTCTTTTGTTTGGTAGTTTTCAATAATGCAACGGAGCATGCGGGTAGTGGCAATAGCAGTATTGTTGAGTGTGTGAACAAATTCCTTGCTGCCATCTTTCTTGCGGTATTTTATGTTGGCACGCACTGCCTGGTAGGAAGTGCAATTGCTGCAGCTCATTAACTCAAAATATTTTTGCTCTCGCGGAGACCAACCATTAATGTCATATTTTTTTGCAGCAATAATGCCAATATCGCCAGTGCAAATGTTTGTTGTTTCATAAGGCAATCCAAGTTTTTCCATAAGCTCTTCGCTGTTCCTGCGGATTTCCTCAAAAAATTTCCAACTATCTTCCGGCTTGCAAAAAACAATTTGCTCAACCTTGTTGAACTGATGCACGCGAAAAAATCCCCTTTCATCCAAACCGTGCTTGCCAATCTCGCGGCGATAGCAAGGGGAAATTCCTGCAAACTTTATCGGCAATTCCGCTTCATCCAAAATATCATTGTGATACATCGAAACAAGCGGGTGCTCGGAAGTAGCAATCAAAAAAGAGTCGGAACCGTCAACCTTGTACATTACCTGTTCAAAATCATCCAAAGAAACAACGCCTTCATAGGCTTCGCGCTTCAGCAGGTGTGGCGCTTGAACAAGAGTAAAGCCTTTTTTCATCAAGGAGTCAACAGCAAAGCGCTGCAATGCAAGATCCAAAAGAGCCAAAGCGCCTTTAAGATAAAAAAATCCAGTGCCAGCAACCTTTACCGCGCGCTCAAAGTCAGCGCAACCGACAGCGACAGCAAGCTGGCCGTGGTGCTTCACTTCAAAATCAAACTTTCGCGGCTTTCCAAATTTTTTTATTACAACATTTTCAGAATCATCTTTTCCGAAAGGAACGCTCTCATGCAAAATGTTTGGAATGCGCAATAAAAGCCCGCGAATTTGCTCTTGCAATTCCGCCTGCCTTGCCTCATTAGATTTAATTGTGCCAGGGATTCTCTTTGCTTCTTCAAGCAAAAACGCAATATCCTTGCCTTCCTTTTTTGCTTCGTTAATCTCCCGGCTAATAACATTGCGGCGGTTGCGCAATTGCTCTGTTTCCTGCAATAACTTGCGCCATTCAGCATCCTCTTCAAGCAAATCATCAAGCCAGGCAATTTTCTCTGGATCCTGGCGCCTTTCCAGGCTTGCCCTGGCAAGACCAACATGCTCCCTTACAAACCGAATATCAAGCAATCAAAGACCACCAAAAAGACTGAATAGGAATAAAATACCAAAACAGAATAAAAATATAGGCATGACAAAAGAAATAAGAGTAATACGGATAGGGCACAGGATTGCGCGCGACATAAGAGTAACAACACACTGCGCACTCGTTGCACGCGCGTTCGGCGCAAGCGCAATAACAATCTGCGGAGAGGAAGACGACAAATTAATCAAAAGATTAAGAAAAACAACAGAACGATGGGGAGGTTCATTCTACATAACTTATGGTTCGTCTTGGCGCACTGCGTGCTCCGCAGCAAGAAAAAAAGGTTTTGTTTTAGTGCATGCCACCATGTACGGTTTGCCAATGCAAAAAGTAATGAAAAAACTCAGAGAACACAAAAAAATAGCAATAATTGTTGGTTCCCAAAAAGTGCCGGGAGAAGCATACAGCCTTGCAGATTATAATGTGGCAGTGACAAACCAGCCCCACAGCGAAGTTGCCGCGCTTGCAATATTACAGCACGGGATTTTTGCAGGAAAAGAACTGGGAAAAAAATTCCCAAACGCAAAAATAAAAATTATGCCTGCAGAACGCGGAAAAAAAGTCATAAAAAAACAGTAAATCTTTTTTTAAAAAGAACTGGGGATTGTTTTTACATGCAAAAAAAGAAAAGCATTCTTTCTTTCACAATAACAAAAGAATTCCTAAAAGACATTGCAGGGGATTTTGCTTTTGATGTCGTAACTGTTTGCCAAAAAAAAGGGAAAAACATAACAGATGAAATAATCGGAAAAGCCCTCGGGTTAAAAATAACAGAAATACGCGCAGTATTGAACCGGCTGCATTATCGCGGCATCGCGTGCTACAACAAAACAAGAAATTCCAAAACAGGATGGTATTCATACACTTGGAACATTAAAACAAACAGGATCGCTGAATTGGTATTGGAAAAATATGCCGAGGAACTGCAAAAGCTCAAGCGGAAAAAACAATTAGAAAAGAATTATGCATTATTCAGTTGCCCAAAAAACTGCTCAAATACCCCTTTTGAGATAGCAGTAGAATACCAGTTCAAGTGCCCAGAATGCGGGGAACCAATGGAAGCGATAGACAGCCAAAAAAACAACCGTGAAACCAACAAAAAACTAAAAGCCCTCGAAAAAGAGGCAGCGACAATAGAAAAAATAGTTTAAAAAACACAAAAATCAGGACAAAAAAAATAATGCTGTTCAAACATGCAAAAAGTAATTAAAAACCTCAAATAAGGCATTAAAGGAAAAATAGCCCCCTGAAGTCCAATCCGCCCAAAATTTCATTCAAAAAAAAGCAATAAAGTATTTAAACTGGTTGACATAAGTATTTGCGGGGTTGTTGTGAACGTTTTTAATTGTGAAAAACTAGGACCAAGCGACCTTGGATACTTGGCCGGGATGTATTTTGGGGATGGTTATGCAGCCTATAACAAAAAGGACAGGCATTATGTCGTAGAGTATTTTCTTAACTCAAAAAAGGACGAAGACATTAAAGAACACATTAAGCGGTTGCTCACTTCTGTTGGTTTGACACCCTTTGAGATGAAAGATAAACGATACAATTCAACAAAAATAAAGATAAATTCGAAAAGGTTTTTTGAACATATCACCGAGGAAGAGGCAAATTTTGAAAACATTGAAAACCGCGATAAAACCTACCAAAAAGGCTTTTTGGCGGGTTTTATTGACGCTGAAGGATACGTTACCAAGGGAGAAATTGTCATAACCCAAAAGGACAAAGCAGTTTTAGGTAAAATTGCCCAAATTTGCGAAAAACTAGGGGTTATAATTAAGAAGATATGGTCATTTAAGAATTATAAAACGCCCAATATAATCTGGCGAATGAGGATATCCACAAAAAGCAGAAAGATATTCAGCCAGTATTCAATAAAAATTAAAAGAGTTTACGGCGGGGATACACCAAAACCATAGCGAATGGAAAAATACCATCTATTAGGGTAGGGCAGCCAGGAGTGCCCGTCGGGCTCATAAATAGTGAAACAAAGGAAGTTAACTATTGAGAAACCCGAAGGTCGAAGGTTCAAATCCTTCCCCCGCTATACCACACTAACTTTTGCCAAAAAACACTAATTCTAGCTACAAAACAACGAATGGGCATTGTTACAACGCCAAACAAAGCCAAATAAACACTAAAAAGCACGGTGGATAATATAAATAAGCAAAGCAAACAGAAAACCAACTATTACTGGCAGCAAAACACACGGCAACAAAGATTGCAAAAAAAGAATCATAAGAATAACCATTACTTAGCCAAAAGTGCATGTTAACTGAGCAAACAAAAACGTAATTTTTTGGGGGCCAGTTAAGACCTTGTTAAAAAATGCCAAAAAACACACTTACCAATGGCAACATAGCATTTACGGGTAATTACCGTAATATTTATAAGTAATGACTGTCGTTATAATTATGATGATTGTAAAAACAATATTGCGAAAGTTAATCCACGCATTGAAAGGGATTGAAGATTGGGCAGAAGATAAAAAAAGCCAAGGACCCCAAGAAACAATAAAAAAAGAGGTTCCCGCAGAAATAACCGAGGTTCAATCCATTTGGGATTATATTTTGCCAAAAGAAAACACCCAAGCAAACCATTTAATAACCACTATTGGTTTTGAAGAATGGGTTGAGATGCAAGAGATAAAACGCAGGATAAAAGAGCTGTTCGGAATGGATTACAAAAACGAAAGGAGCCTGTATCCTTATGTTAAAACGCTTGCGGATTGCGGGCTTTTTGAGTTTTCCGACATTGGGGGAAAAAGGAAATGGAAAAAAAAGGCGCTCTTGCTGAAACTAAAAAATAAAGCAACCCAGGAACAAAAAGAAACAGAAAAACAAACAGCAAAATCAAACTATAGCGAACCGCTTTAATTTTTGAACTTTTTTATGGCAGTTTGCTATATGCAAAGAGCAATTCCGAGCACTCTGGTGCGAAGAATATTCAAAAACAACAGCTTTTGATTTATTAATTGTTCAATTATTTAGGCTTTTTGCTATAGCTTTAGTTCTGAAAGCGCTTGAGAAAAATTACGCAATTTTTCTGACTTTTGTAACACTTGTGAAACCCATTCTAAAGAAGCTATTTTTTGAGCTTCCTCAACCACTGCTTTCTTATATGCTTGGTCCAGTGGATTGTTCTTGTTTTTGAGTGCAATAAGGTTATTCATTTCATTCAGCAAAATCTCGTGTTCCTTGGCAGTAGACAAAATATATGTCCTGTCAAGCAACTCTTCCGCTGCAGACACAACGTCCCCCAATGAAACGTCTTTTTCATTCATATAATAAACCGCCCTCCAATTTCCCTTTACTGTCCATTTATGGGACGGGTTCTTGCCAGTCTTGAAAAAATCAATTAGCCCTGCAAAAATGTTTGGGGGGATTATTACACAATTTTTTCCTGGCCGAAGGTAAGGGTTCCCGGAAAGAATGCCGCGGCGGTGATATTTGTAGGTTTTTCCAGTGGGTTTTGTTACGTTTTGGGTATAACCATATAATGCACGGAAAAGTTTTTGATAGGTATAAGAAGAGTGTTTGATTTCTTCAGGAATTAAAAATTTGTATTGTATAAAATAACCTTTTAGCCCCATTAACCCCCCTCACTTCCCCTATTAAACAAAAATAAACAAACAAAAATTGCTTATGTATAGTTAACAAACATAAAAAACAATTTAAACCTACTGTTAAAATTTGAAAAAAATTAGTTTGAACAAAACAAAAAGGGCAAAAAAAGAGAAAAAAGAAAGCGCTTTTTTTTAGCGCCTTCTATATTTGTAACTATAGCCCGTTGGGGTAGTTGCCGGTCTTACTGCTTTTTCCTCAATTTCCTCTTCCGAGCTTGCTGCTCCGCGGCCAACAATGATTATGTCCTTTGCTGCCTTCACATTTTTGTATGCAATGCTTTTTTCACTGATTATTTTTTTTGCTTCTTGTTTTGACCTAACCTTTAATGGCTCTGTTGTTATTGTTTCAAGTTTTCCTTTTTCAAGATTTACAACAAGGTCGAAGACCTTTCCTTTATACTCTGCGTCAGTGGTGTAAATGTCCATGCCGAAGAGTTTTGATAGTCTTACTGTCATTTTGGTTCCTCCAAATAAAATTGTAAAATAATAACTTGCTTTTTCTATTTAAATGTTTTGTTCACTGCCGCGCAGGCACCAAGAAAAGCAGGGTATACATAACGCGTTTTTTTGGTGGGGGTTGAACACACTCTGTATTTTTGGGTTTTTTTTGTAAATCCTGGCTTGCTTGCCAGCGCTTCTTAATATTTTGGCAAAAAATCCTTTTTTTTTGATTTGAAATCCAATTTTTTTTTGAAGCTATTGAAAAATTAGCGGAACTATGGGGCTTGCTCTGTCTGTGGCGAGTCTTTTTTGGGCTTTGCTTTTATTTCTTGGATTGGTTCTTTTGGTTTAGTTAACTTTCTTATGCTTGATTCTGCTTCGATTATTTTTTTGTGTTTTTCCTCTGAAAGATAATTGAACAGTTCCTCGTCAATTTCATGCTTTAACAGCTTGTTTTGCAAAAAATTGAGTTCAGCAACTAGCTCTTCGGCTTCTTTCAATAGTTTTTCCAGCCTGTGGATTTTACCTTTTGTCGGGTGTTTTATTTTCGAACCCAACACGCGGAGCTTTTCGCTTATGTCAACCGGCTGCGAGTTTTGCAGCTTGCTTATTTTCAGCTCAAAATCAACCATTTGGGCCTTGTAATAATGCAATATTTTTTCAAACACCTGCTGGCCCATTTTCCGCGTGTAAAAATTTTCCTCAGCAATCTTCAGCTGCTGCTCGGATTCATGCAATTTTTGGTTAAGCTCTGAAAGTTTTCTTTCTGTTTTGCGGTAGTATTCCCAGAACAAAAACATTACCATTGCCAATGCAGCAACCGGCAAAAAGTAAAACAAAATATCCATATTATTGTTTGTGTGTGAACTGTTTAATAGTTTTTTTGGTTTTTTGGCTGTTGGTTGGGTATTAATTTTATTAGGCTTTTGAGAAGCTAATTAAGTATGGTCTTCAAAAACAAGTTAGTTGCGTTAAGGGCGGCGTGGTTGACAAAAAGAAAAAAAGCCCAGATAGCCCGCTTTTTTGTAGATGAAAAAAAATTCTGCAGGCTTGCCGAAAGAGCCTACAAAAAAGACTTGTCTCCACAGGGCAATGTTTTGCATACCCTGATTGGGGGCAGAATGCGAACAATGAAAAGAGATACACACCAGCGTTTGTTTGTTGCCAATAACGCGCTTTTGTTTGATGCCCACAGAAAAGCGGTTGCCAGCGGGAAAATAGTCCCAATTCATTACGCTTTGTCAAAAACACGCTATTTATTCACTACCCCTACCGGAACAGTAATAGGATTCTTGCCTGGAATTGGTCTTGGTGATTTGGAGTATCATTTCGAAAATGGTGTTTTACGCAACCCCCCGGTTAAAGAATCAGAACTCGTTTTTATCTATTCTAAAGAAAAATCCCTGGAAGAACTGCGCACAATGGAAAGAGAGTTGAGGGAAAAGTTTCCTGGGGTGACCTTGAAAAAAGTAAAGTCCATGAGAAGAGAGTTGGAAAAAAATATTTGGAAGTTATCAAACTTCAAAAAAAATTTCAATTATGATTTGCACGGTTATAACAACGTTATAATTCGCGGGTATGATAAGAAAACGAAAAAGTTCAGGATTGCCCTTGTGGACCAAATATATCCCGGCGAAGAATGGCGAGTAGAGACGATTCTTGAAAAAGGGAAGCAAAGTATTCGTGCACAGCAAAAACGGAATGAACGCGCACGCAATTATTAAAAATTGCGAATTTGCGTGTTACCTCAGCTGTCAAACGGGCTCTTTACTTTTTTTAGTTGATCTCTTGAAACATGGGCATACACTTGGGTCGTGTTTAAATTGCTGTGGCCAAGCAGTTCCTGGATAACCCTTATGTCAGTTCCATTTTCTAGCAAGTGAGTCGCAAACGAATGTCTGAGGGTGTGCGGGCTGACGTGCTTTGTTATCCTTGCCTTTTCAGCAGCGCGCTTTATTATGCGCTGTATTGTATCCGAGGAAATCGGCTTTGCGTTAGTGCGCTTGGAAAAAACGAATTCGCTTCGCACCTTCTTTCTCTTTAAGTATTTTTTCAGTTCTTTTATCCAGCACTTTGAAAGTATAATAACTCTGTCCTTGTTTCCCTTTCCGCCGCGCACTCGCGCAATATGCTCGCTCAAATCAAGGTCATTAAGCTTTATCCGCGTTGCCTCACTGACCCTGACTCCGCTGCTGTAGAGGAACTCTACAATCAGCTTGTTTCTGCCGCGCTTTGCCGCGCCTATTAATGAGGCAACTTCTCCCGGGGTTAAAACAGAAGGCAATTTTTTTGCCTTTTTTGGCATTTTAATCTCGTCCAAGATCTTTTTCCTAAGGAAATTATGGAAGAAAGATTTCAGTGAAGAATAGATTAGCGAAAGCGTTGCGTTTGAAGAATTTTCCTTTTCTTTCTTGTTGGCAATGAAGGAAATAATGTCCTCGCGCGTCGCACTGTCAACCTGCTTGTTTAATTGAAGCAAAAAAGCCTTAACATAAGTGAGATATGTTTTGAGCGTTTGTTGCGTGTAGCCGCTTACAATCAGCTCTTGCCTGAAGCGCGCGAGCAAATCAATTTTTTCAGCATCCAAGCCAGGAAAAACATCTTTTTGTTTTGCGGCATAATCCATGAAAATATTTGGCTTTCTTTCAATAAAAAGCAGTTGGTTTGTTGTAACTACTTAGAGCCAGTCTCGGTAGGATTATATAGTAGGTAAGCATTCTATTTTTTGGGAGTTAAGGGGTTCTTGAGGAGGACTCTTTACAGTACTTCCGCAGGTGGGTTTGTGACGGTTGATTTTGAATAACTTTTTGTATG
>CAYOAS010000044.1:0-9778 GCA_964402015.1 uncultured archaeon
ATCAATGAAATGCTTTCGCTTGAGCGTGACCAGGTAATCCACTTTAGCCCGCAGGACTGCCAATAGGATCGGAACATCTGCAGCGTGTGATACCAGGTTCACATTTGCTCTTAAAGCCTCCTGGCATGGGTCGCGCACAATCTGTGCCTTCGACACAAGAATAGCCTGGCGGAGATCATTCAAAATAGCCTTTTGTCAAAGTTTTCCTCTTCGCCCATATTGCAAGACGTCCCAGCAAGAGGATTCTGCAATCGTTGTTTTTTAAAATTTTGGTTTCTTTCGGCAATTGCCGAGTCAAGTTAATTCAGTTCCCAGAAAGCCTGTTGAATTGGCTGGATTTATTTTTTGTTCCATTTTACTTTTAAAAAATGTGTTGCACAGCTGATGCAGGGGTCATAAGCGCGAATTAATTTTTCGAGCTCGTGCTCTATATCATGCCTGTTTTTTTTTCCGATAATTTCCGGAAGCAATTTTTCAATGTCTTTTTCTATGTTGCGCGTGTTCTGGCTCGTTGGCACGACAATGTTTGCCGCGCGAATGAAACCGTTTTCGTCAAACTTGTATTCGTGATAGAGTGTGCCGCGCGGTGCTTCGACAACGCCAATGCCAATAGTGTTTTTCGGTTTTATTTCCGCGGGATTCTCTTTCACCAGGTTAAGGGAATTTATTGTTTTAATGCTTGATTCAATGCATTGCAATAATTCTATTGCCTGTGAAAGATTGTTGAAATAACGGGAATCGTTCGGGAATTTGAGTCCCAATTCTTTTATTTTTTCCCTTGCTTCGCTGCACAGTTCTTTTTCATTCAGGTTAATGCGCGCAAGCGCGCCAACCATGTATTCCTTGCCTTCAAAACTCACTTGTGTGCTGGTAGAATACGGAACAATTGTTTCGTTGAAATAGCGGGAAAAATCTTCTTCCCTTATTGTAACGCCAGTGCTTGAACGCAGTTCGCCCTGCAGCAGGCAATAGTCTTTGCCGGCAATTGCCACATAGGTTGTTTTGCGCTCGAAACAAAATTTGTCGCGTAGAGAAGCAAACAATTCTATTGCTTCGATTGCGAGCTTTTTTGCCTCGAGCAATTGCCTGTGAACTTGTTCCAATTGGCTTTGGTTGGGCAATAAAAAAAAAGTTCCAATGCCAAGGCGCAAATCATGGTATGCACGGCCGCCAATTGTTTCAACCAAGTCTGTTCCTGTTTTTTTGAGTGCAAGAGCTGTTTCAACAAATTTCAATTGTTTTTTGTCAAACTCCAAGACAGATGCTTTGTCCAAATAGTCTGGCAGCGATAGGAAAAACAAGTGCAGCGCATGGCTTTTGATGAATTCTCCGTTCATCAATAGTTCGCGCAATTTGTGCGTTTGCTCGCTTTGGGTTATGCCAAAGGCTTTTTCAGTTGCCTCAATACTCGCAATCAGGTGCGCGGAACTGCAAAAACCGCAAATCCTGCCAACAATCAATGGAAGCTCGCGATAACTTTTTCCAATAACCAATTGTTCAAAAAACCTGTTGTTTTCTGCAATCCTGAATTTTACGCTTGAAACTTTTTTGCCGCGCAAATCAACCGAAAGGTTGGCATGCCCCTCGATTTTTGAAATATCATGCAATTCAAAGTGCTGATGGGAACCGCCGTGCATTACAATCGCCCCGCATTATAGAGAGTTAGCAAATCGTTTATTTCTTTTTCCGGAATCTTTCTCTTCAGCAAGTTTTCCTTTAAAGCTTTCAAGTTTGCGTCCTTGTTAATTCCGCGGCAGGCAGTGCAATGGAAGCCCTGTGCAATGCAAATCGCATTGCAGCCAGCTGTTGCAATTGGCCCCAAACAGGAAACGTTCTGCAGCAAAAAGCAGGGATTCTCGTTTGCCTTGCATTCAAAGCAAACGGGGTAATCTATTTGCTTTGGCTTTTGGCCGGAAAGCAGTTTTTTCAAAATGCTTTCCATTTCCTCATGCACTATCGGGCAACCCTGCAAAAAAAAATCAACCTTCACAATATCGCCAACGCCTTGCACTTTTTCGCTTTTCATTTTTTTCATGGAACTTTCAATGCTCTTTTTTATTTCCGGCGCAAGAGAATTGCGGATTGCAGGAATCCCGCCAATGCAGGCGCAGGCGCCAAGCGCAATCAAGAATTCACTGTTTTTCCTTATTTCCTTTAATTGCGGGATTTCACTTTCGGAAATAATGCTGCCTTCCACAATTGCAATGTCAAATTTTCCATTTTCGTTCCGCTCGCGCAGCATCCTACTGTTTGTTATCTTTGCGTGCTGCAACAAATCAAGAAACGCTTTGTCCATTTGAAGCATTTCCAATTGGCAGCCCTCACAGCAAGTGAAAGAGAAAATTCCGATTGAAAGTTTCTTTTTCATCAAATACACCTAAAATGCAAGGCTTTGCCGAAAGGCAAATCCAACCCCCGAGCATTGCGAGGAGGTTGCATATTCGCCAGCCTTAGTAAGGCTGTTTTAGTAAAACCGAAGGAAAAGATTCCAATACGCGGTTTAGTTTTCGCCATCATAATTCCTTCATTCTTTTTTCCAGGGCAAATGCTTTATTTCATCCAGGCGAAAGACTGGGCCTTCGACGCAAACGTATTTTTCTCCGAAATTGCAGTGCGCGCATTTTCCCATGCCGCAATGCATTAAGCGCTCGAGAGACAAAAACATTTGCTTTTCGGAAAAACCTTTTTTTTTCAGTATTTCAACTGCAAATTCATTCATTTTTCCAGGGCCACAGAAAACAACAACGGAATTCTTTGGATTCAAAAAGGTTTGCTTTATCAATTCAGTAACAAAACCAACAAAATATTTTCCCTTTTTTCCGGAATCAATTGAAACGTGAGTGTTGAATTTTTTTTTGCGCCAGCGGTCCAAATCCTTTTTGTAAATCAAGTCTCTTCCAGAGCGCGCGCCGTAAAACAAATCTACTTTGCCGAACTTTGCGCGCTGCAGTTCAATTGTTTCCAGCAGTGAGTGGATGCCGGCAAAACCGCAGCCGCCGGCTATTGCAACAATGTTTTTTCTGAAAAATCGCGGCAAAGGAAAACCGTTGCCGTACGGGCCGCGCAAGCCAATTGTGTCGCCGGCTTTCAGCTTGTGCATTGCGTGTGAAATATTGCCGACATTGTTGACAGTGAGCAATAGCGAATTTTTTTTCAGGTGGCTTGAAGCAATGCTTATTGGCATTTCTCCAAAGCCAAAAACGCTCACTTCAATAAAGCGGCCTGGCAAAAAATCCAGTTTTTTCTGCAATGCTTTGTTAACAAAAGAAACCTCAAAGGATTTTATTGCAGTTGATTCCCTGAACACTTTTTTTATTATTGCTGGTTCGGGCGCCAGAAGGTTCGGAAGCTTTCTCATGTTTTTTTCACCTTTTTTCCGCGCGCAATGGCGTTAAGAATTTCAACAATGCTGATTTTTGTCGGGCAAGCTGAAATGCAGCGGCCGCAGCCGACACAACCGATTAATCCGTGGTTCTTTGGAAAAAAATTGTATTTGTGGTTGACAAACTGCTTTAATCGGGCATCCCTTGCTTCGCGAAAAACCATGCCGCCAGCAACCCTGCTGAACTGCGGAAAAAAACAGCTGTCCAATTGGCGATAACGAGAGGAATTCTGCAGGGAAAAATCATTGAAATAATCGTCAACCAGAAAGCAAAAGCAAGTGGGGCAAATTTGCGTGCAAGAACTGCAGGAAAGGCAGCGTTCAGCAGTGCGCTTCCAAACCAGATTGTTCCATTGTTTCTCCAAAAGCAAATGCCAGTCTTTTTTTGGAATGCTGTTTTTGCAAACAATCTTGTGCAATGGCTTTTTTTGTTTTGTTTCAGAAAAAAAAGCGGAAAACTGTTTCAAGACGCTTTTTCCCATGGTACTGCCGCTCTCGACAAAAAAACCGTTTTCCATTGGTGTTAACAATAAATCAAAGCCTTTCGGCTTGTTTGTTCCGAGCGAGGTGCAAAAACAATTTTTCCCTGCTTTAGTGCATTGCATTGCAATAAAAAAAACGTGCTTGCGGTTGTGCTCGTAAAAAGAATCGTTTGTTCCGAAGTGCAGGAAAACACTGTCGTTCACTGCAACAGCGTTCAAGTCGCACGGTCGGATGCCAAAAACAATTTTTTTCTGGTAAGAAAACAAGTGTTCGGCGCGCGTTTGCTTGCAATCTTTTTTGAAATCAAACAATTTTTGCTTTTGCGGCAACAAAATCTTTTTTGGGCTGTAAAAAGTTTGCTCGTGCAGCAACAGAGTTTCTTTTCCAGTCCATTCGGAAAAACAACTAATTGCCTTTTCGTTTTCAGTGGGAACAAAAACCTTGAATTCAGATTGCCGAAGCGCGTTCAACAGCAATGGAATTTTTTCTTCTTGCAAAAAATTCATTTGCTCGCCCCCAGTGCCGCAAGGCCGGGCAATTGTTTGCCAGCAAGATATTCCAAGAGCGCTTTTCCGGAAAGAGAAACAAAACCGAATAATTTTTTGTCAATGCCAAGCATATCCAGCGCTGTTTCAGTATCACCGCCGCCCAGAATGCTGAAGGCAACAGAGCGAGAGATTGTTTCCAGAACTTTTTTTGTCCCAACAGCAAAATCCTTTTGCTCAAACACTCCCAAAGGGCCATTGAAAACAATCAATTTTGCCTTGTCAATTTGCTTACAAAACAAATCGATTGTTTTGTCGCCGATATCCAACACTTTTTCATCACTCGGCAATTGCTCCAAAGAAACAATTTTTCTGTTTCCGTTTTCTTCAACAGCAAAATCCAGCGGCAAAAAAATTTGCTCTGAAAAAGCCTGCAAAAGCTTTGCACATTTTGGCAGCAATCCCAAAAGCTTTTTTTCCTCAAAAACAATGTCTTTTGCGCCGAATTTTATGCCTTGGGATTTCCAGAACAATTCCGCCAACAGGCCGCCCAAAAGCGCTTCATCAATATTGCCTTTTGAAAGCATTGATTCCAAGACTTCAATGCTTTCCGCTGGCTTTGCGCCGCCAAGAACAAGCAAACGCTTTTCCTTTGTGCTGGAAATTTTTTTTAGCGCATTCAATTCCCTTTCAAGAACTGGCCCTGCAAAGCTTGGCAATAGTGCTGTAAAGCCTACAACGCTCGCTTGTGAGCGATGGCAAACGCTCAAAGCATCCAACACAAAATAATCGGAAAAACTTGCAATCTTTTTGACAAAATCTGTTTTTGAATGCTCCGCAGCGCTATTTTCGATTGTTTCCTCTTCCAAAAAGCGCGTGTTCTCCATCAAAATTGTTTCAGAATCTTTTAACAAGCCGATTTCAGAGGCAAAATTGTCAGTCCATTTAATGAACTTTATTTTTTTTCCCAACAATTTTTCCAGAACAACGCAATGCTGTTCCAGCGAAACAAAATCTTTTTCTCTTTTTCTGCCCTGGTG
This sequence comes from uncultured archaeon, assembly GCA_964402015.1. Lineage (GTDB taxonomy): Archaea > Iainarchaeota > Iainarchaeia > Iainarchaeales > JAGVWC01 > CAYOAS01. The sequence continues at coordinate 5,391 of CAYOAS010000044.1, forward strand.
CGCCAAAACAACCAATCGCGCACCCTCACCACTCAATTGCCTTATTGTCTGTGCATGCTGTTTTATCCTGTCTGAAACAATAATCGTGCCATTCTCAACATTGCTGTTCAAATCACAACGCAAAACAATTGTTTTTCCCTTAACATCCAATTGGCTAACAAATTTGATTGGCATAACAAAACACTAAAATAAGAAGCGTTTTTGAATTTAAAGCTTAGCAACAAATAAATAGCCATGCGCGCTTTTTTATTAGGTGGCTTTTATTAAGAGAATAGCAGCAGAACCCGCAATTATCAATCCCATAAGCGCGCGTTTGATTAAACTGGGCCTGGCTAAAATTAATCCTAACGGAAAAATAGTCAGGACAGTAAGAGGGGTAATTGCAGCCCAAGAAATGCGTGGAAACAGGCGCCCTAAAAGTGAATCACCACGCCCTAAATCTGAAAAGATTTCAGGGTGTGGCTTCTTATGACGATTGGAAGGCAACGATTCACTACGACAAGTTGAGTGAAAAAAAATGAACGAAACTACGAGAATTGGATTACAAGAACCTGAAAATACTCCACAAGTTTTCAGCACTTCGGCAGAATCGTTGAATGCCATGAGCCTAAACACTCTACGCAATAGGGATGGCTCTATATCTGGTTCTCTTGTCGGATGTGGGTATAACTCTGAAAACAGAGCCAGTATGTCTGGACGAGTTTTCGTATTAGGAGTTGACGGAAAACCATTGACCCCCTGCAAAATAGCAAAAGCAAGAAAACTATTAAATGGAAAAGTAGCAAAACCAATCTGGAACAAATTTAGCCAATTCGGAATACAACTGTTAGTGGATACAAGAAAAGAAACACCAAAAACAATATTGGGAGTGGATTTCGGAACAAAATTTGAAGGATACTCCCTAATATCAGGCAAAGAAAACGCATTGAACATAATGCTAAAATTGCCAGACAAAAAAAAGTTAGTAAAAAAAATAGAAGAAAGAAGAATCCTAAGAAGAGCAAGGCGATGGAGAAACTGCAAAAGAAGAGCAAGCAGATTCGACAATAGGAAAAGAAACGATTTCATTGCTCCGTCTCAATTGCAAATAGTCAACAGCCGCCTAAAATGCATGAACGAGTTTTTCAAAAGCTATCCGATTAATGCTGTTGCTTTGGAAGATGTCAAATTCAACCATTGGGGCAAACACTATGGAAAAAACTTTTCAACAATTGAAATAGGTAAAAAGAAGATTTTTGACTGGATAAGAGAAAGGGTTGGAATGGGAAACCTTATACAGTTTAGCGGAATGGACACAAAAGCATTCAGGGAAAACAACAATCTGCCAAAATCAAATGACAAATCTGCCAAATCATTTTATTCCCATTGTGTGGACAGTTTTGCCATAGCCAATGAACTATCCAACGCAAAACCGAATGAAAACCTGATTTATGTTGACGACAATTATAGGGCAATTAGAAGAAAACTCCACGATGCCCAATTCAGCAAGGGGAGAATAAGATACAAGTATTCAACAGGAAACTTCAAAAGCATAAGAAAAGGAACAATGTGCGAATATGGGCAAATCGTTGGCGGGACTAAAGAACAAGCGTGGTATTGCGATTTTGAATTACAAAAAAACGGGAAAAAGATATGCCAGAAAGGAAAAACGCTAAAAAACATAGCGTGGTTATCTCATCACTACAAAAGCATGGTGATTGCAAATCCAAAGAAAATAATTCATTCAGGGGCTATTTCAAAAACTTTTTTTTGTCAATAAACTGCACTAAATCAACAAGCCTTCGAGAATAACCCATTTCGTTGTCATACCAGCCCAAAACCTTTACTAAATTGCCCTGCAAGACCATTGTGCTCAAGGAATCAAAAACACAGCTGTGCACGTTGCCAACAATATCAGTGCTGACAAGCGGTTCAGTAGAATATTGCAAAATGCCTTTCATTGCGCCATCAGAGGCTTTTTTGAAAACAGCATTTATTTCCTCGACAGTTGCTTGTTTTTCCACCAAAGCGACAAAATCAATAATGCTGCCGTCGGCAACAGGAACACGCAAAGCAAGGCCGTCAAGCTTTCCCCTAAGCAAAGGAAGCACTTCCCCGAGCGCTTTTGCAGCGCCAGTTGTTGTTGGAATAATGTTTAATGCTGCAGCGCGCGCCCTGCGCAAATCGCCGTGCGGAAAATCCAGAATGCGCTGGTCATTCGTGTAAGCGTGGACTGTTGTCATGAATCCCTTTTGGATTTTAAAATTTTCGTCAAGAATCTTTGCCATTGGCGCAAGGCAATTGGTAGTGCAAGAAGCCATTGAAATCACATCGCCATCTTTTTTCAGTGTTTCTTCATTAACGCCCAAAACAATTGTTGGAACGCCATCGCCCTTGCACGGAGCGCTGATTATTACTTTTTTTGCTCCAGCAATCAGGTGCTTGCTTGCGTCAGAGCGGTTAGTGAAAAAGCCAGTTGATTCAATTACAATGTCAATATTCAATTGTTTCCAAGGCAGGTTTTCCGGGGCTTTTTCCGCAAGAACACTAAATTTTTTTCCATCAACAGAAATAGTTGAAGCGTCAATTGCCTTTATTTCCGCATTCATTGTGCCGTGAACGCTGTCATGCTTCAACAAGTGCGCGAGAGTCTTTGCGTCAGTCAAATCGTTTACTGCAACAATTTCAATCCCTTTCGCGGAAAGCGCTTGCCTGAAAAAATGCCTTCCAATCCTTCCAAAACCATTAATCGCAATTCGAACCATAATACCACCCAAACCAGAACCAATACCAAAAATACAAAAAACAAATTAAAAGCTTTGCCACAAAAAAACAGCAAAACGGAACAAATAAAAAAACAAGCGGTTTTTGCAAAAAAAACAAGAAAGTTTTAAAAAACCAACGAGGAACGATTGATTAATGGCAAGAAAGAGCGGATACCAAGGGTCTTTGGGTCGGAAAAGAACAGAACTGTACGTGCAACCAAAAGGATTTAGGATAACCAAAAAGCAAATAAATTCGGTTGTTAATACTTTAGCCCAGTTAAAAGTTGCAGAAAACAAATTGCTCAAATTGGAGAAACTGGCAAAAAGCCAGCCAGTTTCCAAGGCAGACTTTATAGAGTCGCGAAAAAAATTCTTGGAATTATTAAACCAAACAATAAAAAAAGTACACGACCCGTTATATTTTAGTTCCGAATTGAGAGCCAAACTGCCGAAAGCATTGGCAAATTTGTTGGGCAAACGGGAAAAATATGAACAACAGATAGGCATTGAAAGAATGCAAAGAAACAAAAAGAGAACATGACAAACAGGGCAAAACAAAAGCTGCTGCTGAACGTGCAAAACAAAAAATTTTTGAGAAAAAAACAATTCTTTTAATTGTTCAGATGTTTTCTCCTTTGTAGAATGCTGCTGCTTTTTCTGGCGGCATTGTGTTAATGACAATTCCTGTTTCGAATTCAAAGCCAGCCAAAACGCTCAGGCGCGGCGCAATAGTAGCAAAAAAGTGAAAATCTTCTTTTGGCGAGTAAGCAAAAAAAATGTTTAACGGAGCATACAATTCCTTCAATTTGACAAGCACTTTGTGCAGTAGCATTGCAAAATCCCGTATTTCCGAATCAGACAATTGAATGATTGACTTTTTGTGTTTTTTTGGAAAAATTGTTGCCTCAAAATGATAGCGCGAAGCAAACGGCGCGATTGCAACCGCACTCTTGTTTTCCGCAATCAGCCTTTCGCTCTTGCGCTCGAGCTTTATGACATCACAAATCGGGCAATGTTTCAATTTTGATTTTAGTTTTTGAAAAGACTGGAGATATTGCTTTATCTCTTGTGGCAAATGGTTTAATGCAATTATTTGTGAATGGCAATGCTGCAACGAAGCTCCAGCATCCCTTCCCTGGTTGTGGAAAAGAACAACAAACTCAACATATGGCAAAACCTGCAATGCCTTAATCCGCTGCTGGTAAATTTTAATGCTCTGCACTATGTCTTCAACTGGCAAATCCCATAATTGCTCGCCATGCTTTGGAGTCTGGACAACAACCTCGTGCGCTCCAAGCGCATTCTGCGACTGCAGCAAGCCCTTTTTTCTTGTTATTGCTCCGTCAGTGCTCATTACTGCGGGAAACTTGTTTGGAAAAACCCGCATCTTCCATTCTTTTGCAAAAGCGGGAATCCTTGAAATCTCCAATGGAGTCATTGCCTCGTTGCCGGGACAAAAAGGGCAAATATTGCTTTCAATTACCTCCAAACGCTGTGCAAACTCGTTCGGCCGCTTGCCACGCCGCTCATTAATCAAAACCCAGCGGTCCAACAAATAATCCTTTCTCAATTCAGGCATTCAAACCAGTAACCTCATTTTCCGAAATAACTCTGAATAACTGTTTTTTTTGGTAAGTTTTTTAT
>CAYOAS010000045.1:0-9612 GCA_964402015.1 uncultured archaeon
AGGAGACACAAGCAATGCTCTGCCTCGGCTACATGACTGGAGTGCTGAACGAAACCGCCTTCAGCAAATGGTTTAGCCCTGAAAAAGGGAAAACGAAAAAGATTTTTGTGGTAAAAGAATTTGTTTCCGCACAATTGCCAAGGGAAAGCATTAAGGACTTGAACATTGAATATATTTCGCTAAAGCAGGTTGAAAAAAAACTCAAGACACTAAAAAGAGCTTAAATAATTATTTATTTAAATGTTTTGAAATCTAAATATATTGGTTTTTTTTATGGCAACTATTACTGTTTGCGTTGACAACGAAATAGAGAAAAAGTTCCGAGAGAAAGCAATGCAAGAGTTTGGCAAAAAAAAAGGGGCTTTGGGGCTGGCTTTTAACAAGGCCATGACACAGTGGGTTGAAGAAAAAAGCAATGACGCGATTGCAGAAACAATCAAATTGCTGGAAAAGGGAGTAAATCTTGGCGGAATCAGTTACAAGTCAAGAGCAGAACTGCATGAACGATAAACCCTCTTTTTTTGACACAAACATTTTGGTTTATGCTTTTGATGAAGCCGAGCCTCTAAAAAGGGAAAAATGCGAAAAGCACGTTTTGCAGGTATTCAATGGCCAAACAAAAGGAATTGTTTCAAACCAGATTCTGGCAGAACTGTTCTTCGTGCTCACACAAAGAGTAAGAAAGCCGCTTGACACCGAAAACGCGGCAAGGATTATTTTAAGCATTCTCAATTCAAACAATTGGATAAAACTAAACTACTCAGTTGAAACAGTTGCCAAAGCCGCAAAGTTAACTGCCGAAAAAAGAACGCCTTTTTGGGATGCTTTAATTGCAGAAACAATGCTTGAAAACCAAGTTTTTTCAATAATCACAGAAAACAAAAAAGACTTTGAAAAAATCTAACAACTAAAAATAATTAATCCGTTTGATTAGCCAAAAAAAAGGGGTAATTTCGTGTTTCCAGGTTTAGGAAAAATCAATCCAAAGCAAATGCAGGCAATGATGAAACAATTCGGCATCAAAACAGAAGAAATCAACGCAAAACGCGTCATATTCGAATTAGAAGATAAAAAACTGGTTATCGAAGAACCACAAGTCAGCGCAATGATAGTCCAAGGGCAAAAAACATACACTGTAATCGGAAAAGAAACAACAGAAGAAAGCGTTCCGGAACAAGACATCAAAATGGTTTCAGAACAGGCAAAATGCAGTCCAGCAGAGGCAAAAAAAGCATTGGAAGAAACCAATGGCAACATTGCAGAAGCAATAATAAAACTAAAAAAATAATAACAAGAAATATTAATGAACCATCAAAGATGGTTCGACATATTTCCGACTGCGCCTAGGAAATGGCGCAGAAGCAATAATAAAACTGAAAAAAGCTTAGGGTTTGGAGGCGGATTTGCCTCTGGAAAGACCGCCTACTAAAAGGTTTATAAATTAGTTTAACTAATTTTATATTAGGTGAAATTATATGCAGAAAAATGTGACATTAAACATAAAGGTTGGCGATTATGCCAGCCGGGTGCTCGGCGTCGTAAAAGAAAAATATGGCTTGAGAGACAAAGGGGGTGCCTTGGATAAATTTGCCGAAATGTACGGCGAAGAATTTGTTGAGCCTGAAGTCAAGGAGGAAGTTGCCAGAGAAGTGATTGAATCTTGCGAAAGGCACATAAAGAAATACGGTTTCAGAAAAATGAGCATAAAAAAACTTGATAAGCTGTGCAGAGGCGAATAAATGCCTTTTTCATTTGACCTCTCTGACGAACTAAAAGCCACAATCAGAGTTCTGGCAAAAAAAGACAAAAAGACAGTAGAAATACTGAATAAAAAAATCAAGCAGATAGCCGATTCAGACGAGATAACCATTGACCACTATAAGAATATGCGATACGGCTTGAAGGAATACAAACGAGTTCACATTGCAAAAAGCTTTGTGCTATTTTTCAAAGTATTCAAGGAAAAGAATTCCATCCTATTCGACAAATTCGGACACCACGACGACATTTACAAAAGGTAAGATATGGAGCACCACTATGGCGATTCCCAAACAACTGCACAAGGCCATTAAACGGCATCCTGAAATAAAGTGGACTGATGTGGCAAGGCAGGCAATAGAAAAAAAAGCAAAAGAGCTCGAAGAAGAGAAAACAGCGTGGCGGCAGCACGCGCAAATGCACGCGGTCGAAAGGGGCTGGAGTGAAGCGCATGAACTCTTTAAGTTTTGAGCAAGGGTATTTCAAAAATTCAAATTTCCGTGTGATGCAATTTGGCGCAAAAGATTCAAGCTATTATTTTTGACTTGTTTGGCACGCTTGTTGCTTCCGGAGACCCTGAACTTGCAATAATAAAAGCGTTCAAGCTAAAACAGGATTACAAGGCAGTCCAGAAAGCAGCAATGGGAAAAACCCCGCCAACCATAAACAAGGCATACTTGGAGCTTATTGCAAAACGGCTTGGAATACCTTCAAAAAAAGAGAATTTTGAGCGCTTGCAAAAAATTTTGGAAAAAGAATTAAAGATTGTAAAGCCGTTTCCCGATGCAACGAAAGCATTGCGCGCACTGAAAGCAAAAGGATTGAAATTAGGAATTGTTTCAAACTCTTGGAATCCTGCTGTATCGAAAATAAAAAAAGAATCCAAAATACTTGAATTTTTTGACTGCATGGTTTTCAGCCATAAAACAGGATTGTTCAAGCCAGACAAAAAAATTTATTCCAAATGCCTCGATTGCTTGGGCGTAAAACCGGAAAACGCTTTAATGGTTGGGGACTCTTTGAAAAACGACATAATTGCCCCAAGCAAAATCGGGTTAAAAGGCATTTTACTGGACGGGGCAAAAAAAAGAATTGATTCCAAAGCACCAATTGCAATTATATCTAACCTCAAGGAACTTGCGCTGGAAATAAAAAAATAGCAATTTTTTTCAGCCAAGCCTGACCGGGTTCACTACTTCAATTGCTTTTGCATCCAACAGTTTTCCGCGTTGTGAATAGAAGGTTATTGCAGCAAAGATTTCTTCCCCTTTTTTGTGCACGGGAAAAATTGCTGCCTCAATCGAATTTGAATCAACAGCAAAGGCCTCTTTTGTTTCCATGTCAGTCAAAGAGCCTGTTTCAAGCAAGCCAATCTGGTAAACCATGGGAACAAATTTGTTGGAAACAAAAAATTCCTTTATTGATTCCGCTGCTGTTTTCGCTTCAGTGATAGTTAATTCAATGTTGCCGGAACAGGAAACAACAGGTTCAGTGAAAAAAAAGCTTTCGGAAGAAACATTCAAATCAGATAGTTTTGCTGCAATATTGCTTTTTAACTGCTGCAATTGCATGGTTTCGGAAAAACCGATTATTGCATTCAAAAAATTTTCATCCAGAAAAAATTGCGTGTCAGAAATGCCTGTTATCAATGGAAGCGATTTGTTCAAATCCTGTTCTAATAAATCGTTGAAAGGCTTTTTCACTGTCAAAAGCATCTTGTAATAAATCGGCTCAACAAAAAGCTCCACAAAATTGACATCGCTTATTTTCAACAGTTCCTGCTTGAGCAGGTTTTCGTCCATTCTGTCGCTATAATTCGCGTCAGCTATAAAAGTGAGCTTTGGCAATACTTCAATCAATGGCAGGGAAAGGGAAACAGAATGCTGCTTTGCCTCATTGGAATAATTGAAAATTTCAGAAGACAACGTGCTGACCGGCTGCTCGCCGGAAAAAGAAATTTCAATGCGCGCAAGAATCTCGTCGCCCTTAATTGTTCCAGAATTGAGATAAGACTGGATAACATTATCCTTCAGCGCATAGTTTTTTGAAAGATTCAAATCCTCGTTCTCCAAAACAAGCTCTTTTGGCACTACAACAAGCGCGTTCGGAAAAAAACCCGTTGTTTCAAAAAAACCGCTTGTTTTTTCCAAAATTGCAGTGGAAATTTTTTCAAAACCAGTTTTTTTTGAATCAAAAGAAACATCCACAACATAATAGGTTACTGCCTGTGCGCCCTCTTGCGGCGCATTCTGCCTAAAAACAGATTTTACACTAGTAATTCCATCAACCTGCGCAATCGCCGAATCAATGCTTGCAATGTCAAACTCGCTTGTAGCAGCAACCATCTTGAAAGAAGAAAAAACCTCCAAAACATTGGCATCAACCTCTGCAGTATAAGTAATGCGGGTTGCTGGCTGCGTTGGCGTAGTAGTGTCTGGAACAGGAGCATTACTGCCCTGACCTACATCGGAGTTCATGGAAAGAACAAACGCGACAGTGGAAAACGCCATAAAACCAATAATAAACAAAGCAAACAACTGAGCGCCATTCAAAACAAAAACCCCTCAAAAACCAAATTTCCAAAACAAAAAACAGCAATTGCTATCATATCTTCTCCTTATATTGCCCAAAAAAGGATTTAAAAAAGTTGGCAAAAAGAAAACAAAATTCCAAAAGAAAACCAAAAACAATGTTTAAATACACATACATACACGCATTTTTTCATGTCTACTAAAACCATTTCAATTACGGAAGACGCGTACGAGCGGCTGAACCACAGGAAAAAGGAACGGGAAAGCTTCAGCGACGTAATAAAAAGGATTACTGGAAAAAAAAGCCTTGCCGACTTTGCAGGCATATTGTCAGAAAAAGAAGCGAGCGAACTTGAAACAGGCATTGCAAAAAGCCGCAAGGCTTTAAGGGCAAGAATGAACAATTTTGGGGCAAAAACCAATGATTCTTGACACAAGCTTTATTGTTGATTTGCTGAGGGGCAATGCCGCTGCAACAACCAAAATAGTTGAAATAGAAAAAAACAGCGAGCCAATTGCAACAACAACCATCAGCGTTTTTGAAATATGGCAAGGCCTATCAAAAAAATCTGGAGAAACACAATTGGAAAAAATACTCGAAATGTTCAATGCAATAAACATAATAAGCTTTGACTTTGACTCTGCAATTGAAGCAGGCAATATCCAGAGAAAGTTCGCTGCAGCAGGGCAAAAAATAGACCCGGAAGACGCAATGATTGCAGGCATTGCAAAAACCCAGCGCCAAAAAGTGCTGACAAGAAACCAAAAGCATTTCAGAATAATAAGTGGTCTTGAAATAGAAACGTATTGACCGCGTGCCCAAAAAGGTTGGCTAATTCCTTTAAATTACTTTTTATGGGAAAACTTGTTATTGAAAAACTTTTTCTGGTTCGTGACAATGAATTGTTTTTATTTGGTGAGTTGAATGGAAAAAAAAAGCATTATTCAAGTTGATTTTACGGGAAAAGACCTGAGCACTGGCCTTGTTTTTGACACTACAATAAGGGAAATTGCAGAGCGCGAAGGGATTTTTGACGCGCACTCGAACCGCAGATACGGTCCAATGACAGTCATTCTGGGAAAAGGCGAAATGCACAAGGCATTGGAAGAAGAAATAGAAAAAATGAATCTGGGAGAACAAAAAAAAATTGTTCTGGTTCCGGAAAAAGCCTTCGGCGAGAGAAAGCCGAAAAACATTGCAGTAATGCCATTGAAAAACTTTTTGGACAACAAAATGAATCCTTTTCCGGGAATGGTTTTCGAGGCAAACGGAATGCATGGAAAAGTCCAAAGCGTTTCCGGCGGCCGCGTACGCGTAGACTTCAACCACCCTCTTGCGGGCAAAACACTCGAATACGAAATAAAATTGATTAAAGAAATTACTGACAAAAAAGAAGCAATAGCAGCATTGTACGAAAAGTTTTTGCCGGTCGGGGAAGAAAAAGACAGAAAATTCGAATTGAGCGGCGAAGAGCTGTCAATCCAGCTGCCAAAACAAATTGACTTGAAAGATGCCGAACCATTCAAAAAAATCATTGAAAAAATAATGGTTGAAAACATTGAAGGAATAAAAAAAGTTAATTTCACTGAAACCCAACCAGTGGAAGCAGAAGCAAAAAAAGACAATGAAAACAAGCCCAAAGAAGCAACGGCTGAAGAAAAACCAACTGAAAAAAAGAAAAAAACAGAAACCAAACCCGCAAAAAAAGGCGCGAAAAAAGCGCAGAAATAAGCTTTTTAAGCCTTTGGCTGACAGGGTATTATACTAACATTCAGTTTTCTCTTGTTTCTAAAAAAATTGATTTTTGAGGCGTCTAGTTGACAGAAAACCAACAAATGAAAACAGGCACGACAACCGTTGGGCTAGTAGCAAAAGATTGTGTTGTTCTAGCAGCAGACATGCGGGCAAGCATGGGCCATATAGCCTATGATGAAGAAAGCGAAAAATTATACAAAATAACAAACAACATTGGCTTGACAAACGCCGGCAGCGTTGGCGACGGCCTGACATTGATAAGGTTTTTGCGCGCACAGGCAAGATTGTACGAAATAGAAAGAGACACAAAAATCAGCGTAAAAGCAGTAGCAACATTCCTGTCAAGCATACTAAATTCAAACAGGTATTATCCTTTCGGAGTACAGTTCATTATAGGCGGAGTAAATGCAGAACCGGAATTGTTCGAATTGGACGCGCTCGGCGGAAGCCTTGAAAGAAAAAAATATGCAGTATCAGGTTCAGGGACAGAACCCGCAATGACAACACTTGACCAGAATTACAGGGACGAAATGGCACAGGAAGAAGCAGTAAGCGTTGCAGTAAAGGCAATTCACGCCGGAAAAAAAAGAGACATTTATTCAGGCGGAAAAAGCATCAGCATAATGGTAATAGACAAGGAAGGAGTAAAAGAACTCGACCAAAAAGCAATAGCAAAATTCATAAAAGACACAAAAGAAAAAGACCTGAATTAAAACAGCCTTAATTGTTACATTATTTTTATCTTCCAAAAAAAATTAACCAGATTTTTAATGAATTTCTTAGCCTTTTAGCCAATCAAAAAAAAAATTACGCGAATAACGGTTTTTGAAATGATGGATTTACTCAAGGAAATCGAAGGCATAGTGCACAATATCCTGCCAAAAGAAGCGGAAATAACAAAGGTTGATTTGGAGGGGCCGGAAATAGCTATTTACACGCGCAACCCAAAAGCCTTTTTTGAAAACGAAAACTTTGTCGCAAAAATAGCCTTTGAACTGAAAAAAAGAGTAAACATCCGCACGGACAAAACACTGCTTATTGATGAAATGGAAGCGCGAAAAAAAATAATGGAAATAATCCCGACAGGCGCAGACGTAAAAGACATTGCATTCAACCAGGCATTCAGCGAAGTAGTAATAGAAGCAATCAAACCCGGCTTGGTAATAGGAAAAGGCGGGGAAACAAGCAAGCGCATTATTCTAGAAACAGGCTGGACACCAAACATTGTCCGCGCTCCAACAAGCAAAAGCGAAATACTACAAGGAATAAGGCACCACTTAAACAAATACAGCGGGGAAAGAAAAAAAATATTGCAAGAACTTTCTGAAAAAATCTACAGAAAAATAGACGCAAAAGAAGACGACTGGATAAGATTGACAGCGCTCGGAGGATTCAGAGAAGTTGGAAGAAGCTCGATATTGCTTGAAACACCAAACACAAGAGTATTGCTTGACTGCGGCATTGACGTTTCAAACCAAGACAAACCATACCCATATCTTGACTCATTAAGGTTTCCGCTAAACGAGCTTGACGCAGTAATAATATCCCACGCACACGTTGACCACAGCGGCTTCACGCCATACTTATTCAAAATGGGATACCACGGACCAGTATACTGCACCCTACCGACAAGAGACCTAATGGCACTATTGCACTTTGATGCAATAGACGTAATGGTAAAAGAAGGAAAAGAACCATTGTACAGCGAACGCGACGTAAAAGAAATGGTAAAATACTGCGTTACGCGGGATTACCGGGAAGTAACAGACATTGCGCCAGACATGAGATTGACACTACATAACGCAGCGCATATTCTCGGAAGCGCCTCAGTACACTTACACATCGGAGAAGGCGCCCACAATTTAGTATATTCCGGAGACATAAAATACGGTTTCACCCGCTTGTTCAACAATGTTGACATGAAATACCCAAGGCTTGAAACACTCATAATCGAAAGCACTTACGGTTCAAGAGAAGACATTCAACCGGACAGAATGCAGTCTGAAGAAAGATTGCTGCAAATTATTCGTGAAACAGCCCGCAATGGAGGCTCCACGCTAATTCCTGTTTTTGCAGTCGGAAGAGCACAAGAAATTATGTTGGTGTTAGAAGACGCTTACAGGCGCGGCATGTTGGAAGCAAAGGTTTATGTTGATGGCATGACAAAAGAAGCAAGCGCAATCCACACGGCCTACCCCGAATTTTTGAGAAAAGGAGTGCAAAGGCGCGTATTGCAAAACGATTCCCCTTTCACTTCAGACATTTTCCAGATAGCAGACCCTTCAAAAAGGGAAAAAGCAGTGAACGAAGCAGGCGCAGTAATACTGGCTTCAAGCGGAATGCTAACTGGAGGCGCATCAGTGCAATATTTGCACATGATGGCTGAAAACCCGGCAAACACACTGGTATTTGTGGGATACCAGGGCGAAGGCTCAATGGGAAGAAAACTGCAAGGCGGCGTAAAAGAAATCCCAATAATGCAAAATGGCAGGACAAAAGCATTAAAGATAAACATGCGCGTTGAAACAACAGAAGGATTTAGCGGGCACAGCGACCGCATGCAATTAGTGAATTATGTAAGAAACCTAAAGCCAAAACCGAAAAGAATTTTAGTGGACCACGGAGAAAAAAGCAAGACAATAGAATTCGCAAAATACCTGAGCGCAAAATTCCGCATAAACACAACAGCACCACGCAACCTCGATTCAGTAAGGCTGCGCTGACATGCAATATTATTTTAAGCGCATTCTTGAAGGATTGTTATAATGAAAAAAAGAAACCCAAAAACTAATTTTCTGGCAATAAACATTAGCCCAACAGAGACAAAACAAATTCCTTGGTGGGGCAGAAAGAAACTAAGGCCAATGGAAGCATTTCGGCTAAAACAATTCAACGAATTAGTGAAACAAGGTTTGGTTTCTGGCTTAAAATTTGACAGCAATTGGGCTCTGGTGGGTGCAGAAAAAACTTCCCCACGCCTAACAGCGGACCAAATACAAGCAATCACAAGGGTTACTTCAATAACACGTGCTGAAGGATTCAAAGAAGATGCACAACAAAAAAGCAGGATTACCAAACTAAACCGCAAATGGCTTGTTTTTATGAATAACCACGCTCGCCGCGGACAATTCCAATACATACATCCAGCAATGGAAACATATTTATTGGAGGGGAAAGACCCAAAACCATTCATCAGATTGGCGGAGATGCAAAATAGAAAAGCGTTTCCAGAATTGTGGGAATTAGCGGAAAAATTCAACACCAGGCAAAAAATTGAAAAAAACCTGACGCATGAATTAAGGTATTTTGAAGCATATATGAAAAAAAGGAAAATTAAAGAAATGACTATTTTTGAAGAAGCAAGCATGCTTGACGCAACAATCACAAAAATCAGATTGACAAAAGAAGGCGTCATCAGGGAAACATACTTCAAAACAGTTGGCTTGCCAAGCGAAGGTGTTATGATAGCCCAACTTATGCCAAACGGAAAAATAAGGATAACAGACAAAACAGTTGATTTGCCGAGAGGCAATGCAGGCTTATCAATCAACCCTGTGATGCCATTAG
>CAYOAS010000046.1:0-9400 GCA_964402015.1 uncultured archaeon
AACACACTATTGAAGAAATTTAACAGCCAAAAAGGAAAGAAAATGCCGCAACAAAACAAAAGCAAGCAACGAAAAAAGCGCAAAATAAAGACCCGCGACATGGTTTTTATTTGCAGCCCTTTGCACAACAATTATGAAGCGAACATTGCAAAAGCAAAGGGATACTGCAAAATAGCCGTAAAAAAAGGAAAGATTCCAATAGCGCCCCACATATATTTCACACAATTTATGGATGACGCAAATCCAAAAGACAGAAAACAAGCAATCGAATTCAACAAAACCCTGCTTTTGCACTGCAAAGAACTGTGGGTTTTTGGAGACGCAATAACCCAAGGAATGAAGACCGAAATAAGTTTCTTTCGCAAAACCAAAAAACCAATTAGAAACCTTTTTAAACAAAGCCATGCCAAAATGTTATTGATTCAAAATGACAAGTGAGTTACTTCACGGCTGCGGATGCGGCTGTGGAAAAGGAAAGAAAAAGCAATAATTGCACTAATTCTTTTATTAGCCTGCGGAACACCAAACAAACTGCTTTAAACAATACTAATTATCGATATATTCAAACGAATGGCTGCTGTAGTTTAGCGGTTAGAATTGAGGCCTGTGGCGCCAAGCCTTTTCTTTTTAACAAAAAGAAAAGTCTACGGGCTGTCCAAAAGAAAAATCGGGGCATAAAGCCCCAAAAACGGACGGCTTTCGATAATTTGGCACGGCTAGCCTTGGACCCGAGTTCAAATCTCGGCAGCAGCACTGCGCGATTTCGTACGCGCAATCCGAAATATGTCGGGAGATTTCGCTGTGCTCAATCTCCCATAAATATTATAGAAAGTGATGCAGCATGAAATTTCAGTCAGTCAGGGGAATGCGGGATTTGTTGCCGGAACAGGCAAAGAAAAAACAGTTTATCGAAGACGTTTTGAGAAAAGAATTCGAAGCCTACGGCTTCGAGCCATTGGAAACTCCGGTTGTAGAGGATTTTGAATTGCTTGCTGCAAAAGGCGGGGCAGGCGAAGCAATAAAGGAAGAAATTTATTATTTTAAGGACAAGAGCGACAGAGAATTGGGAATGCGTTTTGACTTGACTGTGCCGTTGGCGCGCGTTGTGGCAAACAACCCGCAATTAGTGAAACCGTTCAAGCGATACCAGATAGGAAAGGTTTACCGTTATGACAGGCCGGGTCAAAAGCGTTGGAGGGAATTCACACAGGCGGATGCGGACATTGTTGGCAGCAGTTCCATAATGGCTGATTTTGAAATAGTTGCTTTGGCTTACAAGGCAATGAAAAATTTTGGCTTGAAATTTGTCATTAAAATTTCAAACAAGCAATTGCTGGAAGAAATCGGCATTGCAACAGGAGTTCCAAAAGAAAAACTGAACGATTGCTTCCGCTCGCTTGACAAAATGGACAAAATCAGCGCTGAAGGAGTAAAAAAAGAGCTTGACGACAAAAAAATTCCTGCAAAAATCCTTGGAGTAATAAAAGAAAACGATTTGAAAAAAATTGAGTCAATTGTTAAAGACAAGAAAGGATTAAATGAACTCAAAGAATTGCTGGATTATTGCAAACAAAGCGGTTTGGGAGAATTCATTCGCTTTGACGCGAGCCTCGCCCGCGGGCTGGAGTATTATACCGGAAATGTTTTTGAAATCGTAGTAGAGAATGGGCCCAGCGTTGGTGGCGGCGGAAGATATGACAATTTGATTGAATTGTACGGCGGACCAAAAACTCCTGCGGTGGGAATCAGCTTTGGCGTTGACCGTTTGCTGGATATGCTTGAAGGAAAAGAATTATGCCGGGCAAACACAAAACTTCTTGTGATTCCGATTGGCTTGGAAGCTGGAAAAGAAAGCCTTCGCATCGCACGCGAATTGCGTTCGCTTGGATTGAATGTTGAAAACGATTTGATGCAGCGCTCACTGTCAAAAAACATGGAGTATGCGAGCAAGAAAGGCATTCCGTTCGTTGCAATCATTGGAGAAAACGAATTGAAAGCAAAAGAATTGACAGTAAAAAACCTTTCCACTGGAAAGCAGGAAAAAATAAAATTCTCCGAACTCGAAAAAATAAGGGAATTATAAACGTTTGCTGCAAATTTTTGTATAATGGTTTTTATTGCCCCAGTAGCTTAGTTAGCCTAGAGCCGTCGATTGGTAGCTTTTTAAGACAACGATCGACAGATCGCGAGTGCGAATCTCGCCTGGGGCTATTGCAAAATTGCACTAACAAAAATTCTTGCAATATAGCTAATTCTTTTAAACCAGAAAAGCGTTCGTATTAGTGGTTTGCATGAATGAGGACACGATTGCGGGCATTGTTGAAAAGTATATTAAGAATGGCCAGGTTGTTGCTTTGGGCACTGGCGAGTTTGAAGAACATTTTTTGAAAAAGCTTGCCTTGCACGTCGAGCAACAGGGGCACGAGATAAAGTTCATTCCCACTTCAATGAAGCTTGCAACAATTGCAGCGCAATTACATTTGCCGATAACGAGCATTAATGAGCATGAGGTTGATGTTGCGATTGAAATGGTTGACTTGGTTGATCCAAATTTTAATTACATTGACAATTACTCTTTTTCTTTGGTGAGAGAAAAAATGATTGCGCAGAGCGCTGCAGAACTTACAATCATTGCAAAAAAGGAAAATTTTGTGCAGCGCCTGCACGGGCCAGTCGCTTTTGAAATAACCCCGTTCGGGTGGAAGCGGACAGTGGTTCAATTGGAACAATTGGGAAAAACTTCAGTGAGGCGCGCAAATGGGAAATTTTTAAAAACAGAAAGCGACAATTATCTCGCCGACGTGCAGGTGGACAGCATTGTCTCAATGGAAGACTTGAATTTTCAGGCAAAAGAAATTCCGGGAGTAGTTGAAACAGGATTGTTTATCGGTTATGCGGACCGAGTCATATTGTATGGCGAGCAGGGCGAACTTGAAGTGAAAAGCAGGATGCAGCGCAAATAGTTTTTTTATAAAAAATTGCGGAAATTTTTTCAGAAAAAAAACTGTCGATTCTTAAAAAAATTTCAGAAAATCCGAAAAAATTTGTTTTTTTGCCCTTTTTTGAATTTTTTTTGCCAAAAAAGAAAAAAGTTTTTAAATAAAAGAACAAATTATATTATTAGGAAAAAAAAATTTTGTTTTTCTTTTTCCGTGGAGCAGAATCGATTGTTCATGTCTGGTGAAGGCGAAAAAAAATTCTGTGTTGGACTAATTTTTAATGCGAGGAAGGAGATTGTTGAACCGGGAAGCATTGAAGCCGAGTACGATTCAATGGAGACAATCAATGCGATAAAGAAAGCAATAGAAAAAAACGGTTATTCCGTGGAACTGATTGAGGCTGACGGAGAAATTTTTGAAAAATTGAAGAATGCAAAAATAGATCTGGCTTTCAATATTGCCGAAGGACCGAAGATGGACAGCAGGGAATCGCTTGTTCCGGCTTTGCTGGAAATGCAGCGCATTCCATACACTGGTTCCACTCCTTTAACGCTCGCCATTGGATTGGACAAGGCAAAAACAAAAGAAATTCTGATTGCAAATGAAATTGACACTCCGCGCTTCCAAGTTTTCAAGAGCCCGAAAGAAAAATTGAACAAGAAAATGAAGTTTCCGCTGATAGTGAAGCCGATTTGCGAGGGCTCAAGCGTTGGAATAACAAACGATTCTGTTGTCCGAAACGAAAAGGAATTGCAAAAACAGGTTAATTTTGTTTTTGAAAAATTCAAAGAACCGGTTATTGTGGAAGAGTTTATTGACGGAAGGGAATTCAGCGCTGCAATAATAGCAAACGGAAAGCCAACAGTGTTGCCGATTGTTGAATTCAATTTTGACTGCCTGCCAAAGGGGGCAAAGAAAATGCATTCTTTCGAGGCAAAATGGGTCTGGGACACAGCGGAAAAGCCGTTGCCGTTGTACAAGTGCCCGGCAAAGCTAACTGAAAGCCAAAGAAAAAAAATGGAAAGCGTTGCGATTGCTGCTTTTAACGCGCTGGATTGCAGGGACTTGTGCAGGATTGATTTGAGGGAAAAAAACGGAAAAATTTTTGTATTGGAAATAAACCCGTTGCCCGGCCTCAATCCGGATCCGAAATGCAATTCTGTTTTTCCGATGGCAATCAGGGCTTCCGGAATAAAGTTTGAAAAAATTATTAATGACGTAATTGAAAGCGCCAGCAGGAGGTATGGTTTGAATGCGAGTAGTTGTTCTTCATAGGGACGACAAGATGAAGGAAAACTATCCCCACGATTTTGAGGGCAGGATAGATTCCAAAGACACGCATCATGTCATTGAAGCGCTTGTAGAGATGGGGCACGAGGTGTTGCCTGTTTGCACTTCAGTAAATTCAATTTTTTCTTTGAAAAAATTCAAGCCGGACATTATCTTCAATCTTTGCGATGACGGATTGGAAAGCAATTCCCTTTTGGAACCGCATGTGCCTGCAATGCTGGAAGCGCTTGGCTTGCAGTATACCGGGAACAATTATCTTCCGCTTGGCCTTTGCCTGAACAAGGAACTCGCAAAAAAAATACTGCTGCAAAATGGAATTCAAACGCCGCGCTACCAATTGTTTGTAACTGGAAAAGAAAAATTACCAGAACTTTCTTTTCCATTGATAGTAAAGCCAGTGCACGAAGACGGCAGCATCGGGATAAAGAATGATTCTGTAGTGGAAAATGTCATTGAGCTAAAGCGCAAGGTGGAAAACGTCTTGCAAGAATACAATCAACCGGTGCTAGTGGAAGAGTTTATTGACGGAAGGGAATTCAGCGTTTCAATGATTGGAAACTCGCACATCGAAGCTTTTCCCGCAATTGAAATGACTTTTGAAAAAATGCCCGTGGGCATGAAAAAAATTTATTCTTATGAGGCAAAATGGCTGCAAAACAGCATTTATTACCAGACAACATTCAACAAATATCCAGCAGACCTTGACAGTGAAACAGCAAACAGAATACGAGAAACAGCAATAAAAGCATTCAGGGCACTGGGTTGCAGTGGATACGCGAGAATAGAATTTCGAATGCGCGGAAAAGAATTGTTTGTAATCGAGGTAAATCCAAACCCAGACCTTTCAAACGACGCAGAGCTAGCAAAATCTGCCAAGCTAGCAGGAATATCTTACCCACAGCTAATTGACAAAATACTGAAAATCGGATTGGAAAGAACAAAGAAAAAGGAGGCAATAAATAGTGAACAAATCGTTTGCAGTCTCAAACGAAAAGCAAGAAACCGTGACTGTGCAAAAAGAACAGCAATTGCCTAAGTGGAAAAAAATTCTTGCGGAAACAATAACGCGCCCGGAAGTGCTGGCAAAATACTTGAAAGTGGACATTGAAGAGCTTGAAAAAGTCACAAAAATTTACCCAATGAAAATAAACAAATATTTTCTTGGGCTGATAAAAGAAAAAGGCGACGCTATCTGGAAACAATGCGTGCCAAGCAAGGAAGAGCTTGCAGAAAGCGAATGCACAGAAGACCCGCTGCATGAGGAAGAGCAAAGCCCCATACAAGGGCTGGTGCACAGGTATCCAGACAGAATATTGCTGCTTGTTGGAAGCGACTGCGCAATGTACTGCAGGTTCTGCACGCGAAAAAGAAAAATCGGAAAAACATTCACTGCAATGAAAAAAGAACAAGTAATGGAAGCGCTTGACTATATTAAAAACCACACAGAGGTCAGGGACGTTTTGCTTTCTGGCGGAGACCCATTGCTGCTGGAAGACGAAGAGCTTGACTGGATTTTAACAGAATTACAAACAATAAAACATGTTGAAATAATCAGGATTGGAACAAGAGTGCCTTGCTCTCTGCCAATGAGAATAACAAAACAATTGTGCGAAACGCTAAAAAAACACCAACCGCTATATATCAACACTCACTTCAACCACCCGCGCGAGCTGACTGAAGAAGCAAAAAAAGCCTGCAACATGCTTGCCGATGCCGGCATTCCACTTGGAAACCAAAGCGTTCTGCTGAAAGGAATTAATGATTCTCCAGAAACAATAATAAAACTAAACCACGAACTGCTAAAAAACAGGATAAAACCGTATTATTTATACCAAGCGGATATGGTAAAAGGAACAAATCATTTCCGCACAAAAATTGAAACAGGCATAAACATAATTGAATCATTGCAAGGGCACACTAGCGGCCTTGCACTGCCGCATTTCATAATTGATTCTCCTGGTGGCGGCGGAAAAATTCTTGTTTCTCCAGATTACGTTCTGGAAAAAAACGACAAAAAAATAGTTCTGAGAAACTTCCAAAACCGCTGCTTTGAATACCCGCAACCAGAATAACAGGAAAAAAAAATCTGGAAAATTTTTTTTTAGCAAATGCTTAAATATCACAAATAACCTTAATACTATTGGAAAAAAACAAACTTTTTTTTTGGGGTGAAATACTATGGCAGCAAAGAAGAAAAAGAAAAAAAAGTAAAATTAATTGCGGGCAAACTTTTCAAAGATAATTTCTTATGAGTTTTTTTTTAAGACTTGCCCGCTTTTAAAAAAAACTTTAAACCTGATTTTTGCCCTTGGAACTGTAATAAAAAGCTTTCTGAAACAAATTCTTTTGGCAACTGCCTCGGTAGCTCAGCCTGGTTAGAGCGCCTGTTTCAGAAAAAATTGAAGGTGTTACTCATAATCAGGAGGCCGGGGGTTCATATCCCCCCCGAGGCATTTTCGCCTAAATTATTTTGATTAAAGTCTTTTTTCCAATGACCGGCAAAAGCAATTTTAGTTCAACTTCAACATCCTTGTTAATGGAATATTTGTCGATTGACTTGCTCGGAAGCTTTCCGTCAACTTCATAAATATAATATCCTTTCTTTCCGTCAACTTCGGTTATATATGCTCCTTCTTTTCTTTCGTCTATTTTTAAACCGGAAACTTTTTTCAGGGCATCAAGCATTTTCGTGCCTTTTGGCACTTCGACAGTAAGCGGTTCCTCAAACAGTTTCCACGCTTTTTTTATTCTTTCCAAAGCGCTCTCCTTGATTTTTATTACGTGCGTGTTGCCAATTTTTTTCCGCTCAACAAAGCCAGCCTCTTCAAGGATTTTAACGTGCCTAAAAGCAACAGGGACAGAAATATTCAACGCCTTGGCTAGCCCGGAAATATGAGTTTCCTTGTTCATCAGCAATTTCAGCATGTTTACGCGATTCCTGTTTCCAAAAGCCTTAAAAAAATCCATCTTTGCCAACCCTTGATATTATCAAAATGGTAATAATCATTATCAAATGAGAAAACAATTTAAAAGCTTGCTGCAATCTGTTCTAGAAGAAGCATTTGGTGATTTTTTGGGAAAATTTTTTCTTTTGGTTTTTGCTTTCGCACTGCTGCTGCAGGCGATTCCAGCAAAAGAAGTCACTGTGATTTACGATTTCCCGTTAAACAGTACAACTGCAGACATAAAAGAAACAGCCACTGTTGCAGATGATGCAAACGCTTTCAGCGCTTTTGCCAAGGCAGCAAGCAACAATTCGCTGGCGCTGGACGTTTCCTATTTTGACTTTGACGACGATGGCATCAGGGAATCCGCTTTCATCAATGCAGTCAATGGAATCTCAACTTCAGCAGATTTCAGCAAATACTGGCAGTTTTCCATAAACAACAAGCCCGCAATGACTGGCATAAGCGCTTTTGCCCCAAACAACGGCGATACTATCTCGCTTGATTATTTTGAAGGCGCAAATACAGACGCGCTTGAATGGCTGGTTGACAAACAAAAGAGCAACGGCAGCATTGGAAACAATATTTTTCAGGATGCTTTTGCTTTAATGGGACTAAGCTTGTCTTGGGACAACAATGTGAGTGCAAGCAACGCAACCAACAAAAGCAAGAATTATCTGCTGGGCCAACAAGGTCATGATGGTGGCTTTGGAAACGATTTGTATACTGCGGCAGCAACAATGGCATTGCTTTCAAGCGGAAAAGACCTGAACAATTTTGCTGTTTCAGGAAAAACAAGCATTGAATTGCTGAAAGAACATCAGCTTGCAGACGGCGGTTTCAAGAGCGGAACAAACGAAAGCGATGTTGACACAAGCGCTTGGGCAACAATTGCCATTGCACAGGCAGGCAAAGAATTGCCGGAAAAAAACAATTATTCACCTGTCAACTATTTGCTTTCTGCACAGCATGCAAACGGCGGCTTTGGATACAATGCTTCCGACAGCACGGAAAGCATTGATTTCACTGAAGAGGCAATAATCGCATTGTCCGCAGCTTTGCACCCTAAAGACCAGAATGTTTTGAAAGCTCTTGACTGGCTTTCATCAAAACAAAACACTGAAGGCTGCATAAGCGACGGCTTTCGGACAGCGCTCGGAAGCATTGCCTTCAGGGCACTCGGAGAAAATGAAAAATCCGAGAAAGCAGCAAATTGCCTGAAAACACTGCAGAATGGAGATGGCAGTTTTGGCAGGAGCTCTAATGCTTCAAACGCCATGGACACCGGCATTGCAATAATTGCATTAAGCAATGCAAAATTCCCGCTGACAACACCGCAAACCGATACAAACGAAGAAGCAGTGGGAATCAATTCGATTGTAAAATTTTTAGTGGAAATCAAAAACAACGGAATCGTGAAAGCGCAGAACGTGAATGTTTCACTTGAAGGAATTCCGGCAGACTGGGTTTTTTCGGACGCGCAGGGTTCCACAAGCCATTTTGACGAAATCAAAACAGGGGAAACAAAAACAGCGGAAATCTTTGCAAAACTGAAAAGCCACGGCAGTTTTTCAGTGAAAGCAATTGTCACAACAGACCAGGCAAGCAGTCCAAGCAATTCAAACAGCCTTTTTCTAAACATAAACGAAGCATTGCTTGGCGTTTCAATTCGCATTGCATAAAGCTGTTGGACAAAAAAAATCTGCATTGCATTGGTTGTTGAAAGTTTGGAGGGCAAAGATTGAAAAAAAACAATGCAACAAAAATAATCTTTTTTGTTTTCCTCGCAGCAATGCTGGCACTGGCAATTTTCATGCAAAAACCAAGCCTGACCGGCTTTTTTTCAATGCAGGAAAAAAAAGAAAATCCAGCACAGGAAGAAAGCGCAAAGGAAAGCGTTTCTGCAAAAATTTCATTCGAAATAATAAAGCCGGCAAAACTGGAAATAACAGTGCTGAAGACCGAAGCAATGCAGTGCCCGCAATATTTTTCGCTTGTTTTTGAAGCAATAAATTCAGGCGATTCTGTAGCGGAGGGATTTGTTGCAGAACCGTCTCACAACCTAAAAGTCCTGGACTGCCTGAATTGTAACGTAAAACAAATCAAGCCAAAAGAAAAAATAACAGTCAAGCTAAAGGCGTGCAAGGTTTCAGGGGAAGCAGCATATGTTTCCTTTCGCTCGATAAATTCTGAAGAAAAAAGAATTGGAATTTAAACAAAACGCAG
>CAYOAS010000047.1:0-9166 GCA_964402015.1 uncultured archaeon
ATATGGGTACGAAACTCGCGCAGGTCAGAAGCGTTGGGCCTGGATTTGTGATCGTTTATGTTATCAAGTTTGTTTCTTAGCAAACCGTTTCCAATTAGCGCGGTTAACTGGTTTGCTTTTTTCATTTCTTTTGCCATTTGAATTACTGCTTTTTTCCATCGAACATTAAGGTCTTTTGCCATTAAACCACCCCAGCATTCTTAACCGAAACAACTGTGCCGTGAGCGCTGACAAATTTGTTTTCGGTTTTTTGTTTGGAAAACTTTTCCAATAAGGTTATTGGAAAAAAGTAATTGTTCTGCGCTTCAACAAATCCTTCAAAAAAACTCGCGAGCAGAGAAACGAGCTCGTGCGAATCCAGCCGCTTTGACAACAAATTGCTTTTCTTCAATTTTTCAGAGCAAAGCTTTACTCGAATACTTAACTGGTTTAACGCGTTTTCTTTGTTTATTTCAAAGCTTGTCTTTTGCTTTTCGGTAGAGAAAAGATTTTGCAAGCAGACCATAATATCATTTAGTGGATTAGCGTTATTTCCCGGAGAGTAAGGAATAACCAAGTAAAACAAGCGATTCTTTACCGCGTTATTTTCAATGAACGATTTGACAAACTCGCGAAAAGAATCAAACTGTTCAATTAACTGCTTGTTCTCACTCTTTCGGGCCTTTTGCTCCAAATTAACCATGTAATTGTCGAGTGAAAGATTGACTGTTCGCATTACTATTTGAACCGGAAAATCAAGGCTATTCAAAAAATTGCTGTAGGCTTTGATTATTGCTTCTTGCTCGTGAGAAGAAAGCAAGCCAAAATTGATTGGAATCACCTGCAAAATAGCGCGCATTCCGCCGGAACGCAAAAAAATCGCGTCATCCTCAATTTTTTCAACATCAACAAACGCTTTCAAGCGGGAATCAAAGTATCCTGCTTGGCGAATACTGTCTTTGTAGGTTTTTAGTGCGCCGAGGTGGTTGGTAAAGCCAAAAAAAGCAAAACCAACCCCAAGCAAAAAAAGAAACAAAGAAATTACGACTTTTAAGTAAAACGGCAGGTTTGTTTTCAGGAAAACTATTGCTGCCAAGCAACCAAAAACGCTCAACCAAGCCAACTGGTTAAAAGTCAAGTCAAAAACAATTTTTTCCTGATACTTTAAATTCTGCGGAATCTCATAAGGCAAAAAAACCACCTACAATAGCGCCCCGATTGCAGTCTGGCCGGCAAACTTTGCGATAGCAACAACTTCCGGAAATTCTTTTGTAATCGAATTTACTGCTTTCATTCCGGAAAAAACAATCATGAAAGAATTGATTATTGCTATTAAGCTGAATGCCATTATTGGAGCCCAACCAGCAATATCAGGCGCTCCAGTAAACTGCTTCCAGACAGCGGACGCTCCAATAAAAACAATAACATCAACAATCTGCATTAACACGGCAGCAAACAGCAACTCGAATAGCATTTTTCCCCAAGCCTTCAACGGTGGAATAAAGTAGAAAAAGATTCCAATTGGGAACAACACAGTTCCAAGCAATAAAACCAAATAGCGCACGAACAAAGTAACAAAAGCCAACAAAGCGCTGCCGCTATAAACACAAACCAAAATCATATTAAAACTGCTTAGCAAGGTGTTTGAGAACAATTGCTCAAATTCAGAAACCCACAAATAATTAGCAACAGCAGCACCCAAGCCTAAAAACAATTGATAAAACATGAAAGACGCGTTTACTCCAACAACCAAAAAAATTGATGACTTAAACCATTCTTTTGCTGTTGCCCGGCGAGCAGAATCAAAAGAAGAAAACAAAAACAGCAAGCCAACTATCAGAAACAAGAGCAAGTAAAACAATGAAATAATGTAAATGATTGTTTGCCACAAACCAAACAACAATTGCGGATCAGGATTGGTTGTTAGAAAAGATTTTGCCAGCAAAAGCAAGGGATTCAAAAAACCCGCAAACTCTTGTCGAAAAAAATCAGTAAAAGCCTTAACAACCTCACCCGGAAGATTAGAAACAACACTCTGAACATTCGCAATTGACTGATTAACACCAGAAAACAGGTTATTGATTGCAGAAGTAACAGGATTCAAGTCAACATTAACAATTGTATCGTCCGCAAAAACCCTCTGCGACAATAAAAGAGTAAAAAGCAGTGGAACAAAAATCTCAAGAAACCGCTTATTCAAGAAAAATCCCCTGCCTTTATGGTGCCGGGCCAGTAAGAAACGAAACCATCAACGGAGCAACCCAAACCAAAACCAAACCAACAATACAATAACCAATCATGGATTTAGCAGCCTCTCTTGCTTGAATATTCCCACCAGAAAACATGAACTGCGTAGCAGCAATACAAATAGCAATACCAGCCACAACAGAAATAACAGCCTTTAAAAGGTCGTAGATTTTGGTTAACGGAGCAGTAATGTCTGCCACAGTTGCCTGAGCAAAAACACCAGGCAAAACCAACAAAGCAATTACGAATAACGAAAAAATCTTTTTCATAGACAAACCTCCAAAAGAACTAGGAAAGCTTACTCAACCGAGGCAGTATATAAAGATTAAGTGAAGAAATTAAGCAGAAGATATGCAAGTCCAAATATAGGCATTTAAGGCTTCTGGGCGGAGGAGCTTTGCACAAAAAAGCCAGTCTGCACAAAAAAACCCAAAACGCATAAAAACGACACAGGAAACGACAGTGAGCATTTCAAATGCTAATTATTTAAACAATAAACAACTTAGAACTATGTGATATGGCCGGAAAGGAATCTGAAAATACCTGGAACTCTCGCCTCTCAGGAGCATTACGAAAGAGAGGATTTGCAAATGCTGATTTTGAACGAATTTTCCAAACATCAAAAGGACAAAGAAAACCAGATGTTTCTTTCGAAACTGAAAAGGGCCTTTTTATTGTAAGTGCAAAATTAGGATCAAAAAAAGAGGTTGATGCCCTTTCTACTGCGCAAGAATATCAACAGGACTTAAAAGATTCCGAGAATTTAATTGAAACTTTTGCAACAACGTATCCTTCTGAGAATGAAAGAAACATATTCCATATAAGGGTTCTTGCTACCCAAAAACACGGATCGTTTTCATGGGTTTTTAATAATCTTGAAGGGCTAGCTGACAAGATTTCAGAGATTTCTGAAGCCCTATATGAAAAAGCTGCATTAAATGCAGAACATCCGGCGGAAGCATCAATCAGAGTATTACGAAAGGGGGTAATGGAACTAATACTTGCATTTCGAAATAAAGACATGGACGAATTTAAGTCTTTGTTTGGAGGCAGTTCACTTTTTGAAAGCATATTAGGTTACGAAGAAGGAAAAATCGATGAAGAAAGGGTACTCAAATCAGCAGCTTCCTACCTGTTTATGAATCAAGTTCTTTTTTATGAGATTTTAAGTAAGGAAAGAAAAGAATTTGAAAAAATAAAAGATAAAGATTTGGATAATCCAGTTGCACTCAAGACCCAATATTTTGACAAAGTGCTTCAAATCGATTATGCTGCTGTATTCTCTTTTGATATTGCAAGTAAAATAAAAGATTCGGCTGCAAAATTTGCTTGCAAAAAAATAATTCTTTCAATCCGTGCTTTATTCCCTGGAAAAGTTAATCATGATGTGATTGGCAAGGTTTTCCATAACCTTATCCCATTAGAATTAAGAAAAACGGTTGCAGCGTACTTTACAAGTTCGGGCGCGGCAGACTTATTATAGTTAGTGACATAAATATTTATACAAATCAAGTTTGAACCTTTTTGTTCTGTAGTATTGGCTTGTTGCTTTTTTGAATTCTTTGAAGGTTTGGTAGAATGTGCTGCCAAGGCAATCTGCTTTGCCTTGGCGCCAGCATTCTTCCAGCGCATTGGCTTCTGGAAATGCAACTGGAAACCAGCGGACGTGAATGGTTTTTCGGTGTTTGTGCAAGTACGCTTTGGTTCCTTCATCTTTTTTGTGCCATGTTGCTCTGTCTATGAACAAAACCATGAGAGGATATTTTGCCCGCAGTGCATCCATATATTCCAAAAAATAGTCTGCGTTGCCAGTTGGATACTGGCGAAATAATTGAGTGCTATCATCAGCGAGAGCACCATACCACACAGTATGTTGATGCGAACCAGTGGTCAAAATAATGGGCTTGCTTCCTTTGGGCGCCCAAACCTTTCGCATTTTTACATCGTAAACAAAAATGCTTTCGTCTTCTACTACAATCCTCCAAGGCTCTTTGACACGTGCCAAGTAGGACGCGTTTTTTTTAAAAAGGCTTCACGCTCTTTTTGCCTCGAATGAGCATATAGCATTCTAGGGGTTATACGACTCAAGCCCCATCTTTGCAATATACGAATGGTATGGCGCCTTGAATAGTCTACATCAGTAGTTTTTGCAATCAGTTCCCGAACATGCACTGTTCGCCAACCACGAATAATATTCTTTTTGACAATGGTTTGTTTTATCATCAACTCTTCGCCCTCACTTATTTTCCGAGGCCGACCAGACTTTGGCTTTGTTCGAAGTCCTCGAACACCAGAATCTTCAAACCGCTTCTTCCAAAAATCAACCTTGCCATGCGTGCAACCAAAATTGTCTGCCGCTTCCCGCAACGGCAGCTCGCAAGCTGCCTGCACCATCAACAAACGCTCTCTTATCACTGGGTCTTCAATGGTCTTCAAACAACGCTTTACGCTCGATAATATGCTCAAAAAAATCACCACAAGTATTACGCAGAAGTAGAATATAAATTTGTCTAAAAACAAATGTCACTTACTATAGCAAAGTTATCTATTGAATCTGACAAAGATAAAATTTTAGATCCAGCTTGTGGAAGTGGAACATTATTAGTCTCAGCATATAAACAAAAACTTAATCTTTCTGGGAAAGAAATTAGTCAAGGATTGCATCAACAATATTTAGAAGAAGATTTAACTGGAATTGACATAATGCCTTTTTCGGCTCATTTGGCGGCAATAAATTTAGCATTACTTGAACCATTATATGAAACAAATTATGTAAGAGTTGCTATTGAAGATTCTACCGAATTGCAACCAGGAGATGAGCTACAAGCAGTAAGAGAGCAACTAAAGTCTGCTTTTAAGAATGCCAAGATAACTGATTGGCTTCAAGATAAGACCCCAAAGAAACCAAAAACTACAAGGGGAGTAGTGAATATAAAAGTAGATTTGAAGCGACAGATGAAACTTGACAAAGTTGATGTTATAATTATGAACCCTCCTTTTACAAGCTGTGACAATCTACCACTGGAATATAAAAAAGAGCTAGAACAAAGATTTGAAAGACCAAAACAGTACTCTGAATGTATAAAAGGTAAACTTAGTTTTCAAGCTTATTTCTTATTAATTGCAGACAAATTCTTAAAAGACGGTGGAAGAATTGCTTCGGTTTTGCCAATTACAACATTTGTTGGAAAAGCATTTCAAAAAATAGATGAGTACCTCCTGAAAAATTACACTATTGAATATATAATAACAAGTCTCGGTCGCTCTGCTTTTTCAGATAATACGGCCCTTACAGAAATTCTATTTGTAGCAAAAAAGCAAAAACCAAAAATAGGGCATAAATTTATTCTTGTAGGCACAAAAAAATCTCCTAATGTGTGGATAAATCAAGACATTAGCAATATTGAAAATAAAATTAAATATAGCGAAAGAAGGGGCGACCCAACCGAAGATGATTTGTGCATAACTAAAATATTTCATCAAGAAGAATTGTCCCAAAATTCGAGCGGGATTATAGAATTAATTTCCAGATTTGACAATCGCTTTGTCAGAATAAAAAACAAATTAACGTGGCTATACGACAAGTCCTTATTAGTGACAACTTTTCTTGAGTTAGAAAAAGAAATTAATTGTGAAATGTTTGCTTATGAATTACGAATAAAAGGCGCTGATTATTATGGTTATTCCGCATTATCAATAGTTGGAAGTTTAAAGCGGGCTATGAAAAACAGCGACTTGCTTATATTTTCACAAAAGAAAAAAGACCAAATAATATTTGTTAACAGAAAGACCCAAGATGTCTTTTCAGTCCCATTGAACAGTGTGCGCCCTCAATTAAGGAGGTTTTCTCAAGTAAGCAAAATAGATTGCTCAGACCTAAATGAATATGTGATTGCAAGACCATTTCCAAAACTTGAAAACTTATTTTTGTCAATTTATGACAACAAAAAAACTAATGTTTACATGAAGCGAATTCAGAGTGAATGGGAAGAAAAAGTAATTAAAGGAAGTTCTAATTTGATTTTTTCTAGAAAAATTGATCTTTCAGCAAGTGGGACTAAAATTTTGGCAGTTTATCAAAAAACCCCCGCTTTTTTAGCAGCGGATTCGTGGGGCCTTAGATCATTATCTAATGAAGATGCAAAGATTCTATCCGAATGGATCAATAGTAGCCTATTTTTATTTGATTTAATGTCAAAAAGAACCCCAACCCGTGGAGCTTGGGGTCGATTTGATGAACATCTTCTTTTCAAAGTGCAAGTTCCAAAATTAAATTTACTTTCAAAGACTCAAAAAGAAAAAATCCTCGCTACCTTTGAAACAGTAAAAAATGAAGAGTTTCCATCGTTACTTGATCAACTAAAACAAAAGCACTATGCTCGCCGAAAAATTGATCGCACATTCTTAGAACTTTTTGGTGCTGAACCAGAAGAAATTGATAGTTTATTGGATCAAATGTATTCTTATCTTTATGATAAAATATCTGAACTAAAAGAAACAATGCGCTTTGATTAATCTAGGACTGGAAAAGAAAATAATTGAAGAATCAATAAAAACTAATTAACAGGACAAGCCCACTATCAACCCTCATTAGATAGTCATGGGAAATGTGGTTAACTCCCTTATTTAAAGCTGTTTTTCACCTTTTTCTTCTAATGATAGTTAAATTTATATCCTATTTTAGGGTATAATAGGATATGGACAAAATACGACAAGTAAGGATTACTGTCCCAAAATGGATAGTTGAGCTTAAAGGATGGAAAGAGGAAACCCATTTGGAGTTTGTTGCCCTTGCACAAGATGACAATAAACCAATAACAAAAGACACAACTTTCATAA
This sequence comes from uncultured archaeon, assembly GCA_964402015.1. GTDB lineage: Archaea > Iainarchaeota > Iainarchaeia > Iainarchaeales > JAGVWC01 > CAYOAS01. The sequence continues at coordinate 7,066 of CAYOAS010000047.1, forward strand.
TTAAAGAAGTGAAATAAAATGGACAATAAAGAAATAATCGATAGTTTATCTGAACTACAAAAAGCAATGTTACTGCTTGCAGAATCAAATAATAATGTGCCAATTACTGGAGATACCTGGTTTCAAAAAGAAATTTTCTTAGTTGCAAAGAATGTGCCTCGCATTGAAGAGGAAGCTTCATTCGATTCTGACTTTTTCGGCCCATTTAGTGAAAACGCCGAAGAAGAACTTGAAGAATTAGAACAAGAAGAATTGGTACAACGAGTTGGAAAAAAAATTGCAATATCCAATCTGGGAAAAGAAGTAGCAGGAGAACTAAAAAAAGTTTATAAAAAAGAAGAACTGGAAATGATTGAAGATTTCAAGAAGTTGTTAAATGACCTTAATGACGAAGAACTTTTAACTTTGATATACTTTAGTTTTCCTGAAACCACTAATGAATCACAAGTTAAACAAAAAATAATATCGAATAAGATAAAGAACGCAATTTCTCTTTATAAAAAAGAAAAGATTAGTTTTTCTAAAGCAGCAGAAATAGCCGGGGCTTCAATTGAGCAATTTATGAAAATGGTGAAATAATGAAGCTCTTGGACACTTCTTGTCTGGTATGCTTATTCACAGAGATAAACTCGCCAGACATATTATACAAGTGGATAGAAAGAGGATACAACGTGTGTATTCCATTTGAAGTATTTTCAGAATTGCAAAGCAGCCACCAAACAAAAAACCATGTTGATAAAGATATAAACCAGAAAAAAATTTCAGTACTTGAAAAAATAGACCAAAGTCAGTTTAACCAATTCAAGAACCGCCATCCATATCTCGGAATCGGAGAATCAGCAGTTATATTAAAAGCAATTGAGATGGAAAAGTCAAAACAAAGATGTTATGCGGTATTAGACGACAAAAAAGCAAGAGTTGTTGCAGAAAAATATGGAATCAATTTTACTGGCTCTTATGGCTTAATAAACGCTTTGAAAGCAAGAGGATTAATAACGCAAGATCAATGCGATGATGCGATAAACAAAATGAAACATTCTGGGTTCAGAATAGATCTGAAAAGGGTTCAAAATGGGGATTGAAACCACAGTAAAAATAATGAATGCAGATTCTTCGTCATTATACAAGACTCAAAAGATTCGTTTCTCGTCAAGTTTATCTTTCACCACCCCCTCAAAAGCAATCGACTTAGAAAAATTAAAACTAAATCAGACAATAAATCCAGAGTCAAGAAAACTAAATGAAATATTCAAAAGGTTCTCAGCAGACCAGATAAAAACAATGGATAGTGAAAACGAGTCATACGATCGGCTTGTGCAATGGTTTAATAGCCAAAAGAAAAAAGCAAAGACAGACATTCCCACTGTTTGCATCATCGAATTTGACGAAAACAGAATCCCAACTGAAGAAGAAAGAGAGTTTCTTATTGGGGCAGTGTACCCGAATTCAGACATAGTTACTATCCCTATAATTTCAGGCATAAACAAAATGAAAAAGTCTGAATTAGATTTCAGTGGTTATAAAAAATATATACGAGATACAGTTAATGACATTGAAGGACTTAACAATAAACCCATAATGGGGGTGATTCCAAAACTGCCGGGGAAGTTGATAAAAGACTTAATCGCATTATATGCCAACATAGGAATAAATTCATTCTTAGTTGATTTGGATGGTAGCAACCCAATTACATTTCAAATGAGAAATTTTAGAATACTAAAAGCATTAAAGAACAACCAAATCCTTGAGAAAGCATATCTTTATGGTCACAACATTAGGATGGGTAGGCCAAACAAGGATGCGGAAACAGTCCCTGCAAAGGACATTCTTGGGTTCGGATTAGGATTCAATTCATTAGGGAACAAACATAAAAAATTCATAGCAAGTAAAAGTTTTTTCGAATATCTTAAATTAAATCCAAAGCGAAAAGTAAGACTTTTCAACAAGGAAGACTATGGGTACTGGAGGTATAATTCAACAAGGGAACTTTCAGAAAAATTTCCGGGGGACAGTTCATTATCTTGGCAACTGTTTAAAGATCCAAAAACCCCAAATAAATTACAAGCTCTGTTTAATGAGGAACAACTTGCGCTTGAAACAA
>CAYOAS010000048.1:0-9084 GCA_964402015.1 uncultured archaeon
TCTTTTTGCATGCGCGCTAATCAAGCCTGCCAGGCGCTACAAGCTTGTTGTCACCCCAGATTTTGATGCCAGGAATCCGAAAGCAAGTTTTCCAAAGAGCCTGCTTGAATGGCTGCTGATAAAGTTTCCCTTGCAGCAGGCAGACGTGGTTTTGCCTTTCACTGAACTGGAAAAAAAAGAATTGCACTCGCGCTTTGGCGTTCCAATGGAAAAAATGCTGGTGCTGCCAATCGGCATTGATTTGGGGATGTTCCAAAAGCCAATAAAACGAAATTACAGAAAAGAGCTTGGCATTGAAAAAAAGTTTGTATTGCTGGACGCGTGTTTCTTGCACCCGAAAAAGAATTTGGAAATGATTGTCAAATCGCTTTCAATGTTGCCGGAGGAAATTGTTTTTGTGCATGCGGGAGGCTTTCCAGACCAGGAATACAAAAAAAAGATTGAACTGATGGTCAAAGAAAAAAGCCTTGGAAAAAGGTTTTTTTTCCTTGGAAACAAGAATGTCGGGGAAATGGCTGATGCCTATAAGAGCGCTGATGCTTTTGTACAGGCCGGATTTAATGAAAGCTATTGCATTCCAATCATAGAGGCAATGGCTGCAGGATTGCCAGTTATCACAACAAAAGCCGGCATTGCCACAACAGCAATAACAGAAGGGGAAAACGGCTATTTTTTCAAAAATCCGGAAGAGCTTTGCGCTGCAGTGAAAACGCTTTTAGGCAACAGGAAATTGCTGGAAAAAATTTCAAAGGCAAACTATGAAAAGTCAATGCAGTATGGCTGGAAGGAAATAATAGAGTTGCTTGAAGAGAAATACTCAAGATTGCTGAATCAATAGGGTTAATAAAATAAAAGGGGATTGTTTTTTTTTAATATCAAATTTTGGCGGGTTTTTTTTTGGCGGTTGTCCTTGGATTTTCAAGCATTTATGATTCTGTTTCAGTCCACGAGCTCGGCGCTTCGCTCGTGAAAGATGGAATAATAGTCGCTGCAATAAACGAGGACCGCCTTTCAAACCAAAAGCATGACGGGAGCCAGCCGTTCAAGTCATTGTATGAAACCCTGAGGATTGGGATTTGCAATGGAATAATGCCAGGGGACATTGACGCTGTTGCAATCCCTACAACCAATTATACTGCAGATTATTTCAACAGGATAAAAAGGAATTTTTTCAACCCGAAGCAATTGTTAAAAAGCTTTTTCAGGTTTCCGATTGCAAAAAGAAACCTTGACCTGATGAAAGTGACTCTTGAAAACTTTGGAATAACAGCGCCAATACATTTTGTCAGCCACCACAGGGCGCATGCAGCGCTCGCATATTATTGTTCTGGGCTGAAAGGCGCGACTGTAGTAACCATTGACGGCATTGGATACGATGACAACAAGACCTCAACAGTAAACATTGCAGAGGGAAAAGAATTGAAAGAGCTTAGTGCAAGCCTTGGAGACAAAAATTCGCTTGGGCATTTTTATGCTGCAGCAACAAAAAAATGCGGCTTCAAAATCAGCGACGGCGAAGGAAAAACAACAGGCCTTGCGTGTTATGGCAATCCGGAAAAATGTTATGGTGCATTGAAGGGAGAGGTTTCAATTGAAGGATTGAAAATCAGGGGAAATTATTCGCTCGTGAATGAAAACAAGATAACTGTTTCGGCAGTCGACAAGAAGCCTTTTGCGCCGTACAAGTTCCTGAATTTTTCAACAGAGGGAATCAATGCTGTTGCAAAAAAGGCTGAAGCAAAAGACCTTGCGGCTGCCGCCCAAAGAATCCTGGAAGAAAGGGCATGCGAGCTTGTTTCAAACGCAGTAAATGCAACAGGAAACAGCAATGTCTGCCTTGGCGGCGGAGTGCCATTGAACGTTAAAATGAACAAGAAAATCAGGGAATTGGATTGCGTTGAAAGCGTTTATATTCCGCCAAATCCCGGGGATTCAGGCTTGGATGCCGGAGCAGCATTGTTTGTATCGCATGAATTGAAGCCATCACTGAAAAGCGTTTTCCTTGACAATCCGTATCTTGGAACAGAATTTTCAAACCAGGAAATCGAGGAAACAATATTGGATTTGGGAATGGGTTTTGAAAGGCTGCAGAACCCTTCAAGCGCTGCAGCAGACTATATTTCCGAGGGAAAGGTTGTCGGATGGTTCCAGGGAGCACTCGAATGGGGGCCAAGGGCATTGGGAAACAGGAGTGTTCTGGCAGACCCGAGTGTTCCGGGAATGCGGGAAAGAATCAACAAGTTTTTGAAAAAAAGGGATTGGTTCATGCCGTTTGCACCGAGCATGCTGGACGCAAAAAAAAGCGAATACCTTGTTGACAGCGTTTATGCGCCATACATGATAATGGCTTTTGACGTGCCAAAAAAAACAGCAAAAGACATTGTTTCGGCAACGCATGTTGACAATACTGCAAGGCCGCAGACAGTGAAAAAAAAATCCAATCCCAAATACTGGAAACTAATCAGGGAATTTGAAAAAAATTCTGGAATTCCTGTTGTATTGAACACTTCTTTCAACAAGCACGGCCAGGTAATAGTAAGGACTCCGGCAGAGGCTTTGACTCACTTGTTGTGGGGCTGTGTTGAAGAGCTGATTATCGGAGACTATCGTGCAATAAAAAAATAAAAAAATGAAAAAAGGCTTTTTTCAGCGATTTTTTGTTTTTTTTTTAACTGAAAAGATTGAATATTTTTGAGAGTTTTTTCAAAAAGAAAAACTTGTCCGGCTTTCCTTCAAACTGGTGGCAGTTTTTGCACAAGGCGTTTGAGAATTCTCGTTTTTTCTGCTGTTGCCTGAGTTTTTTCATCCGCTCCGAATTCCAAATCCGGCCGAGAGAATTTTTTTTGAGGTCTCCCAAAACCATTTTTCCGTCAAAGTCAACGCAGCATGGAACCACTCTTCCGTCCCACAAAACAACGCAGTCAGTCCAGAATTTGACGCAGGGAAATTCCTGGCCGGCTGTTTTATAGGTTTTGCGCAGCAATGAAATGCTTTTGTCCTGGCCGCCAAAATCGTCAAATTTTTTTATCAAAACCTCGTCAACAAGGCCTGACCATTTTTTTGTGAACTGGCCGATGTCGTTTGCAGTGAGGTCCATCTGGATTATCTGCAGGCGTATCTTTGGGCCAGTGCCAAGTTCTTTTTTCCTTTTTAAAAGATAGTCAAGCTTTTTGACTGTTTCGTCAAACGACGCGTTTCTTCGGATTTTTTCGTAGGTTTCCTTTTTGCAGCCGTCAAAAGAGACAACGAGTTCGTCAAGCTTTCCGTTCAATAATTGTTCGGTTTTTTCTTTTGTCAATGGCGAGAGGTTTGTTGAAAGGCAGGTGTGAATGCCGTTGTTTTTTGCGAATTCAAAAAAATCATTGAAGCGCGGATGGAACAATGATTCGCCGAAATGGTGGAAATTCATTCTTTCGCTGACGCCTTTTGCTTCGCGGATTATTTTTTTGAACAATTCCAAATCCATATAGCATATTTTGCGCTTCATGTGGGGGCGCGGGGACATGATGCAGTCAAGGTTGCAATAATTTGTGAGTTCAATCTGGAAAATCCTTGGAATGCCTGCAAAATCCATGCCAAAATTATAGGAAAAAAGGTTCAGGAAAAGGTTCCAATGGCGGTAAAGGTTCATAAAAAAAACTTCCTCGAAAAGAATTCATCCATTGTCCTGGGAAAAACCGTTGCTGTTGTTGTTTTCAAGCTTTAATGCGCGCAATAATATTTTTTTGTCCTCTTCAGAAAAGCCCTTCAGCAAGAGCAATACCGCAAAGTAAAAAATTGCGGCAATTGGAATCAATGCCAGAATGTTCAGGGGTTGGAGGAAAAAAACCAGCAATGCCATTGCTGTTCCCGCAATGAACGGTTTTTTTACCACCTTGAACAGCGAGATGTGCCCTATTGCCCTTGAAACCTCAAAATAATTCAGGGCAAAATGAACTGTTCCGGAAACAACTGTTGCAATTGCAGCGCCAATAAAATTATAGCGCGGAATCAGGAAAAAATTGAGAACAACATTCAGTCCAAGCGTTATTGCAACAAACCTTGCGGAAGATTTTTCCCTGTTCACTGAATTCAGCGTGCTCATCCACACCATGTTCATGAAAGAGATTGCGCAAAACCACACCAGTATTCGCAGAGCGCTTCCGCCCGGCGCAAACTTGCTGTCCGGAAAAAAAAGGTCAAGAATCCTTTCTGAAAGGATTGTTGTGCCGAAAGCAACCGGCAATATAACAATTAACAGGTAATTCAATGATTTTTCCACTACAAGTGAAATTGACTTGCTGCCCTGTGAAAAAAATTTTGTCAGGACAGGGAATATTGCAGCGGAAAAAGAAACAGAAACAAGGCTCAATGTGTTTATCAGTCTTGTTGCGGCACTGTAATATGCGACAAATTCCGGGCTTCCCTTGTGAAAAAAAGAAAGCATTGCAACGTCAAGGTTTGAATAAAGCGACATGAAAAAGCCAATGAAACAAAAAGGCAGGGCGCTGAAAAAAAGCATTTTGTAAAAGCCGGGGTTTTTTTCAACAACAGGCCTTGCAAAAAGGAAAAAGACAATTCCAAAGCTCAAAAAAAGCGATACAAGCGATGCGGCAACCATCACCAGGACAAGCCCGAAAATCCCGTAGCCGGCCAGCAATGCAAAAATGCTTGCTGCAAGAATAAAGGCTTTCTGTATGGTGTTAACGAGGAAATCATAGCCCATCCGCTCTGTTGCAAAAAAAACGCTCCTGAACAATCCTGCCATTGAATCCAATACCATTGAAATTCCCGCAAGAACAACAAGATTGACAGTGAAGGAATCGTATTTCAGCAATACAATCGCGCAATAAAGCAATGCCATTGCCGCAATGGAGAGAAACACTTTTATCAGCGCGGAACTTCCCAGCAATTTTGCTGTTGACTGCCTGTCTTTTGCAATCTCCCTGACCAAAAAGCTTGAAAGCCCGGCATCTGCAATAACGTTGAACATTACAATGAAAGAAAAAACAAACGAATAAATCCCGAAATCCTGTATGGTCAAAAAGCGCGCAAGGAAAAGTATCAAGAGAAAGCCGAACGCTTTCTGTACAAGCTGGCTTGAAACCAGGAAAAAAGTGTTTTTTGCAATCCTCTTTGCAGTTGCCATTAAAAGAAAATGCAGGAATCCAATAAAAAACCTTTTGATTGGCAAAAATTTTGGTACAATAATCGAAAAAAAAATCAAAAAATGAAAGCGTTTTAAAATCCAACAGCGCACAATTATTTTATTGGCCGTAATTGGCTGTTTTTTTTGGCAGTGAAAAAATGAAAATTGTCCAGAAGGCCTGGGGTTCAGAGGAATGGATTGCCAACAGGCAATACTGTGGAAAAATTTTAAACCTTGAAAAAGGCTACAGGTCCAGCATTCACAAGCACAAAAAAAAGGACGAAACCTTTTTTATCCTTGAAGGAAAGGTATTGATGGAGCTTGGAAAGAAAAAATGGGTAATGAATCCCAATGACATTGTGCACATACCGCGGAACAGCTACCACCGGTTTTCCGGGCTGGAAAAAAGCAGGATGATAGAGTTTTCCACAAAGCACAGGGAAAGCGATTCTTACAGGAAAACAAAAAGCGAGGCATTTGACCTGAAGGAAGCTGAAGCCAATGGATTTAAATGAAATAATTGATTCTTTTCCGGCAAAAAAAATAGTCGTAATCGGCGACATAATGCTGGACGAATATATTATTGGCGATGTTGAAAGAATCAGCCCTGAAGCGCCAGTGCCAATATTGCTTGCAAAGGAAAAAAAGCTTGTTTTGGGAGGAGCCGCAAACACTGCTGGAAACATTGTTTCGCTTGGCGCAAAAGCAGCATTATGCGGTGTCATCGGAAAAAAGGACAGCAATGCAAGCGAAAGCCTCGTTAGACTGCTATCGGAAAAAAAAATTTCAAACTGCTGCGTTTTTGACGAAAGCAGGGAAACAACAAAAAAAACCAGAATAATTGCAAGGCAACAGCAAATGCTGAGGATTGACGAAGAGCAATCAGCGGAAATTCCAATGCAAGTGGCAGAAAAAATGCTGGAATGCTTTTCCAGGGAAATAACTGATGCGGACGCAATAGTGGTTTCAGATTATGCAAAAGGGGTTTTTTCCACAGTGGTTGCCGCAAGATTGATGCGGATGGCAAAAAAGCAAAAAAAGATTGTCTGCGTTGATTCAAAAAATTTTTCTTTTTTCAAAAATGCCACAATTGCAAAGCCGAACAGGAAAGAGCTTGAAAAAGAAACCGGAAAAAAAACCTTTTCCATTGAAGAATGCAAAAAAGCCGTTTCCCTGCTCTACAAAAAAATCAGGCCAAAAGCCCTGCTTGCCACGCTTGGCGCTGATGGAATGCTGTTGGTTTTGGGGAAAAAAACACTGCATTTCAAATCAAGGGCGGCAGAGGTTTTTGACGTAAGCGGTGCCGGAGACACAGTATTGGCAACAACAGCGCTATCGCTTTCCTGCAATGCAAGTTTCGAACAGGCAGCAGAACTTGCTGGCTTTGCCGCAAGCGTGGTAATTAGAAAACTCGGCACTGCAACACTGACTGCAGAAGAATTAAAGGAAGAAATCCTCAATGCTCAAAAAAACCCTGAAAAAGGCAATTGATTTTTTATCCCGGGCGTTTTTCCTTTTTGGAAAAGCAACTGCAACAGCGTATTATTCGCTAAAAAAGAAAGCCATCGGAAGGATCGAGCCAAAAAAAATCCTCGTATTGCATTTTGACGGTTCCAAAATCGGGGATGCCGTGCTGAGCACTGTTGTTTTTCCCGCACTGAAAAAAAATTTTCCAAAAGCGGAAATCTTTGCATTGTACAATTCCCTCACAAAAGACGTTGTGGAAAACAATCCCGCAATAAAAAAGGTTTTTGTGGCAAAGAGATTCAATTTTTTCAGTTTTCTGGAAATCCCAATGGCTTTTGGCCTTAGAAAATACGGTTTTGACGTTTGCCTGAGCATTTCGCACAATTTTTCATCGCACGCAATAGCCTTTTTGTGCGGTGCAAAATACAGGATTGGCTGGGACAGGAATGGTTCAGGCTTTTTGCTCAACATGCCGTTGCCATACCTTGAAAGAAAACAAAGGCGCATTCCTGAAAAACAGACATATTTGGGATTGCTGGAACCGCTCGGCATCAAGGGCAGCAGTGCGGAACCGGAATTGTTCACTTCAGCAAAAGCAATGGAAAAGATTGAAAAAATGCTTTTTCAAGCAGGCTTTCGGAAAGGAATGCAATTGGCCGGAATGCATGCCGGCAGCGCGCCTGACGCGCTTGCAAGGCGCTGGCCAAAAGAGCGTTTTGCAACACTTGCTGAAAAAATAATAAGAAAAAAAAACTGTTTTGTTGTTTTAGTGGGGGGAAAAAACGAGAAAGAAATAAACGAAGAAATAATCTCGCTGGCTGGCGGCCAAGAGAGGGAAAGGATTCTGGATGCAGCGGGCAATCTTTCTGTTTCCGAACTGATTGCGCTTGCAAAAAAAGCGCGGGTTTTTGTCTGCAATGATTCAGCGCCAATGCACATTGCAGCAGCTTCAGGATGCCATACAATAGCATTTTTCGGGCCAACGGATGAAATATTGTCAATGCCTGCCGGGAACGCAAAAATAATGACAAAAAAGATTGCCTGCAGGCCGTGCTATCTGGAAAGGAAAAATTCGCTGCAGGAAACAGACTGCAAAAACAACGATTGCATAAAAAAGATTTCAGTGCAGGAAGTTTTGGAGGTTGTAGAGAATGCCCTGGGCTGAGGAAAAAATCAAAAGCACAACAGAAACAGCAAAAATCTGCGGGGAATTAAAAAAACAGAGAAAAATTGTCGTAACGACAAACGGTTCCTTTGACCTCTTTCATGCAGGCCATGTTTTCCTATTGGAAGAGGCAAAAAAACAGGGCGATGTGCTTGTTGTCGGAGTGAATTCTGACGCTTCTGTCCGCTCTTACAAGGGCAGTGGCAGGCCGATTGCCTGTGAAAAGGAAAGGGCATTGCTGGTCGCAGCAATCCATTGTGTTGACTTTGTCTGCATTTTTGAAGAACCAACCTGCATCAAATGGCTGGAACAAATAAAGCCCTGCGTGCACTGCAAGGACAAAAACTGGGCAAACGAAAAAGGCGAACTGATTGAAACCAGCACAGTTGAACGCAACGGTGGAAAAATTTTTTTGGTCAAAAGAAAGCAAGGCCTTTCAACGACTGGCATTATTGAAAAAATTTTGGAAAATTGCCAAAAAAAAGCCCTGGAGAAAGCCAAATGAATCCAAACCAAGGCATTTTGGAAATTGCCCATGGCAATTGGAAGGCATTGTTGTTGCTTTGCATTGTTTCAATGGCTTTCTTGTTTTCAATACAGTTCACCGGAGAGTTTGGATTAAATGATGACCCGGTTTATTCGCGCGCTGTAAGGGATTTTGCTTTTTTTGGAAAATATTATCCGGAAAACTATTCTTCAATAATGCTGCTGCAGATATTGTACGGGACTGTTTTTGTAAAAATTTTTGGCTACAGCCACACAATACTGCGGGTTTCAGTCATGCTGTTGTCTGTTTTGGGAATACTGCTTTTTTTCGTTCTGTCAAGGCAGTTTGGCTTTTCTGAAAAACAATCGTTTCTTGTTTCACTGCTTTTTCTGGCCAATCCATTCTTTGTTGTATTGGGGCATTCTTTCATGGCAGATGTGCCGTTCACTGTAATCCTTTTGGCTGCAATTGCCCCTCTGGTGGATTGGGCAAAAACAGGCAACAAAAAGGCATTGATTGCAGGCTGCATAATGCTCGCACTGGCTTTTCTCATCAAGCAATGGGCAATACTGTTTTTTGCAGGGCTCGTTTTTTTTGTTTTCTTTTTTTCCAAAACAAAAAAAGCCGAAAAGGCTATTATTGCAGTGGCAATTGTTTTTTTTGCCATAGCGTTTGCATGGAGCCTGCCGCACTATGCGCTTGACGATCCCGGAACTTTCTTCAAGCTGTTTGCGGGAAAATACGTTTTGCCGCTGGTTTTCGGTTTTCCGCTTTATGTTTCATTTTTTCTTTTTCCGTTCGCAATTGCAATGCTTTTTGGAAAAAAACAATTATTGC
>CAYOAS010000049.1:0-8937 GCA_964402015.1 uncultured archaeon
GCTTCAGACAAATTGCCAACCAGTTCATTCAACGGGATTGTGGAAATGACAAAAGCCCAATTTATTTTTTTTTTCTTTCCACTGGTTTCAAAAGAGACAGAGCGGACCAAAAGGCCTTTCAGGCCGAATGAAGGCGACTTTGCGTTGAAAAAAAATTTTCCGTTCTTTTCCAAAACCCCTTTTTGCAGGCGATTGCATAATTCCCCAATGCCTTTTCTTGGATAATAGTTCCTTGCCTGCGAAGGGTCTTCCGGATGGAACTGTTTCTTTCCGAAAAAAACGCTTGCGGCAAGCTCCAACAGGCTTGTTGAAGGGACACGCTTTTCCGCGCAATCCTTTGAAAGCTCTTTTGTTGAAATTCCCCAGACCTTTGAGGCATAGGGCTTGAAATAAATATTGTAAAGCAGTTTTCCAAACCGCGCAACAATCCAGTCTTCAAAGGATTCTTCGCGCTTTTTTCCAAAAAGCTTGAGCAACAGCCTGGTCTTGAAAAAATCGGCAGCGCAAAATACTGCAAGGAAAGGGTTAATGCTCGTGAAAACATCAATGCCTTTAAGGGGATAGCTGACCCAGCGCTCGTTGTAAAAAATTTTGGATTGCACGCTTATCCTTGGAAAGCCTTTTCCAAGGAGTTTTTTGGCAAACGCTTCAATTTCCGAGTGCACTGTGTGGAAATTGTGCGGGCCTAAATCAAAGCCAAAGCCTTTTCTGAAGATTGTCCTTGATTGGCCGCCTGCAACAGAATCCTTTTCCAACAAAAAAACTTTGTGGCCTTTCCTTGAAAGCTGCCATGCAGCGCTCAATCCAGCAGGCCCGGCGCCCAAAACAACAATTTTCATAAGGAAACCAATATTGCAATTTTATTGCTTTTGTTTTTCAGAATCAATAAAGTCTTTTATCAAGCCGCAGATTGAAACAACCTGTTTTTTTTCAAGCCCGGCATAAAGCGGCAGGCACAGTATTGAATCTGAAACAATAGTTGCATTCGGCAGGTTTTGCTTTTGCGCTGATTCAAGCGCATTGTAAGGCGGAATAGTATTGCATGCCGGAAAAAAATATTTTCTTGCAAAAACATTGTTCTTCTTCAATTCTGAACAGAGTGCATCGCGGGAAATATTTCCGTGTGTTTCAATAAGCACTGGAAAATACTGGCAGTTAGTGCGCGCGCTTTCCTGGATTTTTTGAAAGCGCAAAAAAGGAACGCTATCCAGTTCTCTGTGATAAACTTTGTGCAATGCCGTGAGCTTTTTTATTATTCCGCTGATTTTTTTCAGGTTCAACAAGCCGAAAACAGCGGAAATTTCGTTCATTTTGGCATTTGTGCCCCAGCCCAAAACGTTTTCTTCGCTTGCAATGCCAAAATTTCTCAACAGGGCAAGCTCGTTCGCAAGATTTTGGTTATTTGTCGCGACTGCACCGCCCTCTATTGTGGTGAACAGCTTTGTTGCGTGAAAGCTGAACATTTCAGCATCTCCAAAACAACCAATTTTTTTCCCGTTAAGCGAAGAATGGAAAGCATGGGCGGAATCAAAAAACAAAGTGAGAGAATTTTCTCTTGCAATCTTTTCAAAAGCTTCAATATCGCATGGATTGCCAAAAACGTTCACCGGCAGGATTGCAATTGTCTTTTCGCTTACAGCAACTGCTGCATTTTCAGGTGAAAGGTTAAACGTTTCCGCGTCAATATCAGCAAAAACAGGCGTGTGACCTGCGGCAACTATTGCATGGATTGTTGCCGGAAAAGTAAACGGCGTTGTAATGACCTCTCCTTTTTTCTTTATGGTCCGCAACAACAATTCCAAAGCAAGAGTGCCGTTTGAAAAAGCAATGCAATGCCTTACGCCAAAAAATCCCGCAAGCTCTTTTTCCAATTGCTGCACAAACCTGCCGTTGTTTGTAAGCAATTTGGTTTCAAGCAATTCTTTGAGAAAAGGCGATAATTCACTAAAGCTTGGCAAATTGGGGCGGGTTACAAAAACCGCTTCGCTGGGCTTTTTATTGCTGGGCATAATTGTAAGAACTCTGCAAGCAAACTTTAAAATAATCTTTCGACGATTACTAAATTGGCAATATGGACGACAGGACAGCAAAAATAAGAGAGCATTATGCGCAACAGGCAAAAGAATTTGGATTGTCAAAGCAGTCAACAATGAAAGACGACAATTCGCGCGACCTTGAAATAGAAACAGCGCTGCGGTTTATCAAGAGGTTTTCGAAAGCCAAAACAAAATTGTTAGAGGTTGGCTGCGGCAACGGCTATGCAGCAGAACAAATAATGAAGAATATGAAAGTGGATTATAATGGAATTGATTTCAGCGAAGAAATGATTGGGCTTTCAATGCAAAGAAACCTAAAAGGCGCAAAATTTTCGGTTGGCTCAGTCACTGAATTAAAATTTGCGGAAAACAGTTTTGACATTGTTTTTGCTGAACGCTGCATAATAAACCTAAATAGTTGGGAACAGCAAAAGCGCGCGATAATGGAGATACACCGCGTGCTGAAAAAAGGCGGTTATGCCATTCTAATAGAGGCTTTTGATGACGGCTTGAAAAACCTCAATGAAGCAAGAGAAGCGCTCTGCCTGGAAGCAATAAAAATGCCATGGCACAATGTTTTTTTGGAAAAGCAAAAATTCAAGGAATTTGCAAAAGAATATTTTGTTGACATGCAGGAAAAAATAATAGAGCCGTTTGAAAACTTTTTGAGTTCATACTATTTCTGGACTCGCACAGTGTACGCGGCATTGGTTCAAGGCAAAAAAGAGATAATCTACAACAACAAATTCATAGAATACTTCAAGTTTTTGCCACCCATTGGAAACTACAGCTATATCCAAATGGCAATACTGAAAAAAAAATAAACCCTATTCAAAGATTTTTTCAATTGGTTTCGAATTCAACCGAAAGCTTTTTCATTTCCAAGTCATCAAACCAAGCGCTTCCATTGCCAGAAGCGCTCAACCGCAAGCTGGCTGCCCTTGCGCTTTTTGGCAATTGCACTGTGCTTTCCAAAAACCCCCAAGAACCCTTGTTTCCCGTAAAAACCCCAACAGCATCAAAGTCTTTCCCTTTCTTTCCGGGGTAAAAATCCCTTGATTCAGCGCTCCACCAGAAAAAAAGAATTTGCGCGCCATCAGCTTCGTTGAAAACCCTGCCTGCAAAATAATAATATTGCGGGGCAGAATCGTTTACAATCACTTTTTCGGAAAAAAAGTGTTTTTCCAAGCCAATGCTGTTTTGAATCCTGCCAGAAAAATTTCCTGAAAATTTTTTTGAGGCATCTGCAACAATGCCTTGCTGCCAGTTGCTCTCTGCGTTTTCAAAACCATTGTTTTGCAAAAGGTTTTCTCCAAAAAGAATTCGCTTTGCTTTCCTGAAGCGGTTGGAGTCAGAGTCAAAAAATAGCACTGCGGAATTCCCGTCAGCCAGCGCTGTGGAAAGCAGCGAAGAATTTATGTCAAAATAAATTTTTTCAGGTTTTTTTCCCTGTGTCAAAATCCACAATGCTGATTCAATGCCGTAACGCAATACCGGCGCGGCATCCCATCCAAAGTTTCCCCCAATCTGGTCAAGCCTGTTCAAAAGGAAAATATTTTTGCCCTGAATTGAATCAGGAAAAGCGTTTTTAATATCCTGCAGCGCGGAGAGGAAAATGCTGCTCGCTTGGTTCCATTCATTTATTCTGGATTGGATGTAAAAGAAAGAAGAGGCGCAAAACAATGCGAGCAGGCACAAAATCAGCGCTTTTGAAAGATTTTTGGCTAACTTCTTGTTGCCGAAAAGCTTTTTGAAAAAAAAATTTGCTGCGCCTGAAAGAGCCGCTGACCAAAAAATTGCAGTGCCCATTGAAGGAAGATAGAAATAACGCGATTGGAGACCGCCGTAAAAAACTACTGGACTTATTGAAATTAAAAGGAAAAGCAACCCAAAGCGCGCGGCATTGTTCTTCCATTTGAAAAAAACAAAAAGCGCCACTGCAACAAAAAGTATCCAGAAGGCAGCGAATGAAATTGCAAAAGGAAGAAAATTTGCGCTTGGCTGCAGGAGAAAAAAACCGCGCAAAGGCTCGAACGGAACAAAAAGGAAAACAAAAATGTCCTTGAACAAAAGCAAATACACCAGTGGATTGAACGGAATCGGCGGCCGGGTGTAAATTGAGAAAAGTATTAAAAGAAAAACTAATTCGATGAAAGCAAAAGGCAGGTATTTTTTCCAGAAACCAGCCTGGAACCCGAAAGAGGCCATTTTTTTTAAAAAATTTTTTGTCCCGAAAAAGAAAACGATTTCAGTTATTGCCAACAGGACTATCAGCAAAAGCGAGCCCTCTTCAGAAAATATTGAAAGAAAAAAGAACAAAAGCGAAGCAATATAACTGATTTTGGATTTTGACTGCAAAAACCTTATGAAGAAAATGATTGTGAACAGGAAAAAAAATTTCATTAGCAAATGGGACTGCACTCCAAGCCAGATGACTGTTTCATGGTTCATGTAAAAAACAGAGAAAAAAACAGCGGAAACGAAAGAAAGAAAACTGTTTTTCAAAAAAATGTTTGCAAGGCGGAAAAGCAGCAGCGAAATCGCGGCATGCAAAAAAATGCTCACTATATGGTAAGGCTGCTGTTCAAAGCCAAAAGCTAAAAACATTGCCTTGCTAAAAATAGCCGCGACTGGCCTGTAAGAGCCAAGATAGTCCCTGAAAAAAAAATTGTTGTCCCTTTCAGCAGATTCCTTGAGAATGTCGGCGGCATCGCTCAGAAAAAACGTGTTCAGCGACTCAGCATAGTAAACTGCCGGAAGCAAAACCAATATTACAATGAATAGGGCGTTTTTCCATTCCATAGCCAATCAAGTTTTTTTAGTTTAAACATCGGATATTTTTTCTGCGAAAACCATCATTGAGTCTCGGGGATTCACATAAATAGATTTTTTTGACAAACCAACCAAGGAACCAATGGACTCAACAACACTGCCAAAAGCGTCATTGTACTGCTTTAGCCTTTTCACAAAAAGGCTGAATGAAATGTGCTTTCCGACATCAGTGGTGAAAACTATTTTGAAACCGTTTTTTTCCAATGCGGTTTTCAGGGTTTTTTTTGAAAAAAAGAAAGTGTGCTCCTTTGACTTGAACTGCATCCATTTGCTTCCAAAGATTTTTGCACTGATGCAGTCAACATTCGGGGTGTCAATAACCAGTACACCGTGATTTTTCATTATGGCATTTATTTCCTGCAATTCTGCCAACGGGTCCGGAAGATGCTCAATCGTGTCCCAAAGCGTTATAACATCAAAAGAAGACCTTGGAAAAGCTGCATCACGGAGTTTTCCATTGTGCACTTTGAACCCGAGTTTTCTGGCGTTTTCTGACGCAAATTTTGATATTTCAACTCCCTGGCATTGCCAGCCAAGTTCACTTGCGGCTTTAAGGAAAAAACCAGCGGCACAACCAATGTCCAAAAGTTTTCCGGGCGGTGCCTTAAATTTCAACAGTTGCCGCAGGTGTTTCTTTGAACTCAAAACAATATTTTCCTTGTCAGATAAATAGTTCTCATAACCAATCTTTCCAGAATCCTTGCTTTGAAAATATTCTTTCTCGTACAATCCTTCTTGCCTCATCTGGGGATTGAAGAAAACAAGCCCGCATTTGTTGCACTTGACTGCTTTTATCTCCCCAAAATCAAAAAGCTGCTTATAGTCTTTGGAACCGCAAAGGTTGCAATCAACTCTTACCAGCATTTGAATCAATCAGTATGGATACTAAAAAAAAGCTTTCGCTGAACCTTTAATGCAAGGGTTAAAGATGCAAAACGGCATTGCAGTGATTGGATATGGCTATTGGGGACCAAATTTGGTTAGGAATTTCTTGAAAATTGCAGAGGCAAAGCCGTTGGTAGTGTGCGATTTGGACAAAGAAAAGCTTGCGGCTGCAAAAGCAAAATTTCCAGAAATAGAAACAACGGCAAGTTTTGAAGAAACAATCAAAAGGAATGACATTGGCGGAATAGCAATTGCCACTCCGCCTTTTACGCATTATGGTCTTGCATTAATGGCGCTTGATTGCGGGAAAAACATAATGGTCGAGAAACCGCTTACTTTGACTGTAAAAGATGCTGAAAAACTCGTGGAGAAAGCGAAAAAGAACGGAAAAACTCTTTTGTCTGCGCATACTTGGGAATACCATCCAGCAATCAACAGGATAAAGGAAATAATCCAAAGCGGCGAACTTGGAAAAATCCTTTTCATTAACAGCGATAGGGTAAACCTCGGGTTGTTCCAGCCAAACCGCTTGAATGTTGTTTGGGACCTTGCACCGCACGATATTTCAATAATTAATTTTTTGCTTGACAGCGTGCCGGAAAACGTTTCAGCAATCGGAAAATCCAATGTTATAGACGGCATCATAGATGACGCGCACTATTCGCTGCAATTCGAAAACAACGTTTTGGCAAATGTTTACAATTCTTGGATGGCTCCTGAAAAAAAAAGGGAAATAATTATTGTTGGCAGCGAAAAAATGTTGGTTTACAATGATTTGGCGGAACAAAAAATAAAGCTGTTTGAAAAGGGTGTGAAAAGCGCAAAAAAAGAAATAAACACAACGCGTGATGTGGAATACATTGACAATGGGTTCAAGGCAATTGCATTGGAACAGGGCGAAGCGCTTGAAATAGAATGCAGGCACTTCATTGAATGCGCGCGGGAAGGAAAAAAACCAAGAACCTGCGGAATTTCAGGATTGAACGTGGTGAAAACAATAACCGCAATCCAAGAATCAATCAAAAAAAGCGGAGAACGAATAAATATAAATTGACAAGGCCTATCAAAATTAGGGGGGATTAAAATAGAATTATCAATTGTTGTTCCGGCATACAACGAAGAAAAAATAATCGAACAAAACTGCAGAACGCTATTGGAAGAAGCACAAAAGGTTTCAAAGGATTTTGAAATAATAGTCGCAAACGATGGCAGCAAGGACAAAACGGAAGAAATCCTTAACAATCTGGCAAAAGAGGATTCAAGGATAAAAGTTTTTTCATATTATCCCAATAGGGGAATGGGTTATGCCTTAAGAAACCTGTACAAGATGGCAAAAGGAAATTTTGTAATCCATTGCGATGCAGATTTGTCGTTTCACCCAAGCATTTTTCCAAGGCTGCTGGAAGAAACAAAGAATGCCGATGTTGTTGTTTCATCAAAATATGTTGGTATAGAAGGAAAAGTGCCAACAGCAAGAATACTTGCAAGCAGGGCATTTAACCTAATATACCCAATCCTTTTGGGCATTAAGGTCAAAGACCTTGGAAGCGGCTGCGTTTTATTCAAGAAAAAAGTTCTTGACTCAATTAACTTAAAATCAAACAGGTTTGAATTGCACGCGGAACTATTCGCAAAAATATACAAGAAAGGTTTTACAGTAAAAGAAATTCCCGTTCCATACGTGCACAGGCAAGATTCAAGATTCAGCGTGCTGAAGGACGGGCCAAAAACCCTTACAGGCGCTTTCAGAATATGGTGGGATATGCTTTGGGAGAAATAATGCGAGTTCCTTTTTTTGACTTAAAAAAACAATACGCTGGCATCAAACAAGAGATAGAAAAAGCTGTCTTTGACATATTGGAAAAAAACGCTTTCATTCTCGGCGAATCCGTAAACGAATTCGAAAAAGAATTCGCCTCTCATTGCAATGCAAAATATGCTGTCGGAACAAACAATGGCACTGCTGCTTTGCACCTTGCACTTCTGGCAAGCAACATAGGAAAAGGTGACGAGGTTATAACAACACCGCAAACATTTATTGCCACAGCAGAATCAATATCACATTGCGGGGCAACGCCTGTTTTTGCAGACATTGATGAAAAAACATATTGCATTAGCCCGGAAGAAATAGAAAAAAAGATTTCAAAAAAAACAAAAGCAATTTTGCCGGTGCATTTGTACGGCCAGCCAGCTGACATGCAGCCAATCAAGGAAATAGCGGAAAAACACGGCTTGGCAATAATCGAAGACTGCTGCCAGGCACACGGTTCGGAATACAATAAAAAAAAGGTCCCTGTTTCCGGCAGTGGTTGTTTTAGTTTTTATCCGTCAAAAAACATTGGAGCTTGCGGAGAAGCAGGAATCATTGTTGGAAACAACGAAGAAATAATGGAAAAGGCAAGGTTAATCAGGGCACATGGAGAAAATCCAAAAAATTTTCATTCAATAATCGGCTATAATTACCGAATGGAAGGAATACAGGGCGCAGTATTGCGGGTAAAATTAAGGCATCTTGACAATTGGAATGCCGCGAGAAGGAAAAACGCAAAAATATACAACGAATTGCTTTCAGGAACAAGCATTGTTTTGCCTTTTGAAGCGGATTATGCAAAGCACGTTTACCATTTGTATTGCATTCAAACAAGCAAAAGAGATGCCTTAAAGGAATTTTTGGAAAAAAACGGGATTGGAACAGGCATTCATTATCCAACGCCATTGCATTTGCAGCAAGCCTATTCTTTTCTTGGCAATAAAAAAGGCTCTTTTCCAAAAGCCGAAAAAACAATGCAGCAATTGCTGTCGCTACCAATGTTTCCAGAACTGACAGAAGAACAGGTTTTGTTCGTTTGCTCGAAAATAAAAGAGTTTCTCAAAGAGTAATGGGCGTGCAAAAATGCCGAATCTTTTTGGAATGGCTTGTGCCTCAATCAGGCGGAGAATAATTGTTTTTTTTTTCAAAGATTATGTAAAGAAAAGCCTTACAAAAAGAAAAGGCAAATGCGAGAATTGCGGCGCTTGCTGCGCCAAAATCAAATGCAGGCACCTTTCAAAAGACAAAAAGTGCAAAATTTTTGAAAACGTTGGCTATTTCTGCAAGGTTTTCCCAATAGACGAAACAGACATAAAAAGTAACAGCTTAAAAATATCCCTTTTTTGAGATTTTTGCTGTTTTTTTTGTTGTTTT
>CAYOAS010000050.1:0-8903 GCA_964402015.1 uncultured archaeon
CCAATAAACAGGAATAGTCCATGCAACCGCAAGGAAGCCAAGGGAAAAAAACAATGCTTTTTTCCATTGCTTTTGCAGTGCAAAAAAGAGCAGAACAAAAGGGAAAAAAAAAACATTATAATATCTGATTGTGCTTGAAAAAGCGAGCAGGAAGCCAGTGGCAAATTGTTTTTTTGGTTTCTGTTTTTTTTCTTTTTCCAGCCAGACAAACAGAAAGACAAACAGGCTTAATATGAAGGCGTCTGCTGCGTGCGGAAAGCTTGGTGTCAATGATGCATAAAAGAAGAGGGGCGTTGAAACAACGAGCGCAATCATTGAGGCACCACTCAGTTTTGTGCCTGTTTTTTTTATTGTTGCAAAGCACAAAAGCATTGCAAGCAAGCCAAAAATGTTCGAGCTGATGTTCACTGAAACAGTGCGGATTAGGTTGTAACCGTTGTAAGAAATGTTGAGATTTAGTGTTTTTTCTAAAAAGAGCGAGCCTGCATATAACGGCGCGTTCAACAATGGAGCGCCAAAACCGTATGGTGAAACAAACCGGTCAGGGTCTATTGTTTTCAATGGCGTTACAAGGTAAATTCCGCCATGCTCGCGATGCTGGTTTGTTAAATTGAAGTCATGGTCTTGCACCATTGATTCAAGTATGGCAAAATACGCGTGGCCGTCGCTCCAGATTGTCCAAGAATTAAAATTGGCCGCTAGAAAAAGAAAAACAATTGCCGATACAATGAATTCGCGGCTTTTTGCTGTTTCCGTTAGTTCTTTTGCGAGTGTCATTTAGCGTGCCTTTTATTAAATTCTGTTTTGCTAGTATTATTCTGACTGCAAGGTTTTTTTTATGGTCAGGTTGACGCTGGCAAATGTTTGGGGCAAAAGCATTTATCCTTCCCTTGGTTTGGGTTATGTTGCTTCCTATTTGCAAAAATACGGTTTTTTTTCGGATATTTCAATTGTTGAATGTGGGCAGAATATTGCTTTGGAAAAAATTCGTGCCACAAATCCTGACATAGTCGGTTTTGGTTCTACAACTCCTGGTTTTTTTGGCAATGTCAGTGTTGCAAAAGAATTGAAAAAAGAGCTTGACGTTTTTACTGTAATAGGCGGCACGCACATTACTTCTTTGCCGCAAACTTTGCCACGCGCTTTTGATTTTGGGATTCTGGGTGAGGGAGAGCAAACCTTTATGGAATTGTTGCAGGCAATTGAAGCTGGCAAACAGGGAAGCGCACATTTGAAAAAAATCAATGGTTTGGCTTTTCATGATGGAAAAAAGGTTAAAATTTCAAAGCCCAGGGCTTTGATTGAGCCGCTGGATAAAATTCCTTTTCCCGCCAGAAAGCTTTTTGACATGGAATATTATCTGAAGAAGCGCGATGTGCTTTGTACTCACGAGTTGTTGCGCGGCACCTCATTGATGACAAGCAGGGGTTGCCCTTACAAATGCGTTTTTTGCCAGGCCTCGCGGCACTGGAACAGAATCAGGATAAATTCCGCGGAATATGTTGTTGAGGAAATCGCTTTGTTGAAGGAAAAATATGGTGTTGAAGCTCTTGCGATTGTTGACGATTTGTTCATTGCAAACAAAAAGCGCGTTGAAGAAATCGCGAAAGGCCTTTCTGAACGCGGGCTTGCGGGGGAAATAAAATTCATGGTTGACGGCCGTGCAAACCTTATGGACAATGCAATGCTTGCCACGCTGAAAAAAATGGGCGTTGTTTCTGTTGCCATTGGCTTTGAGTCGGGCTCGGAACGCATGCTGCAATACTTGAAAAAAAATAGTGTTACGCTGAAACAAAACCTAGAATGTGTCGAAAGCATAAAAAAATTCGGCATGGGAATATACGGCCAGTTTATGTTTGGTGCGCCCGGCGAAAAACGCGAGGACATTCTCGCGACAAAAAAGCTCATGGAGAATCCCGCGATTACTACCGCGCATGTTTCTGTTACAACCCCCCTTCCGGGCACTGAACTTTGGGATTATTGCATAAAAGAAAAACTGGTTGACCAAAACAACATTGACTGGCGGAATTTTGACATGGATCCAACAACGCGCAAGGAAGGGGAAAAATATGCTGCTTACATTAACAAGTCAATGCCTTTCGAGGAATTTTTCAAGCTTTACAACGAGTGCAGGGAAGTTTCGCTTATGAAAGAGGCCAGGGGCAAGAGTTTTTTTACTTTGCAAAATCTTTTGCGTTCGTTGCGCAAGCCATTGCTTAGCATTCACATTGCCTTGCGCTTGTTGCAACAAAAAATAGGCAAAAAAAATGAAGCAAAAAAATAAAATTGCAGTGAAGAACCATGGCATAAATGCCATGGCGTCTTTTGGAAGCAATAAGCATCGCTTTCATCTCCTGCTTGAAAGCAGGAGCGTTCAGCGCCATGGTTCTTCAGTAAGGCCAAAATACGACAAAACCTATGCGCTTGCGCATGGCCCAAGCGAAGCCAAGTCAAAAAAGGAAAGGAAAATAGTTTCCTTGTTGGGAAACATTGCGGGAAAGCATATACTTGAAATAGGCTGCAATACCGGCGAGTTTTGCGCCCTGCTGAAAGCGCACGGCGCGCTGCCGTTCGGCATTGACCTTAATGTTTCCGCAATAAAAATCGCGGAAAAAAGATTTCCAAAAATCCGATTCAAATGTTTGCCCATAGAAAAATTCCGCACAAGGCAAAGGTTTGACATTGCAATAATGATTGACGTTATCGAGCATTTGGAAAACCCTGTTGCTGCGCTGAAAAAAACCCGTGCGTTGCTGAAAAAAAACGGTTTTCTGTTGATTAGCACTGGCAATGGCTGGGATTATGTTTCCAAGGCAAAATGCTTTTTTCAGCGCATTCCTTTTTTGTTTGACCCCACGCACACGTGCGAATTCAATTTTTTGAGCCTGAAAAACGCGCTTGAACGCTCTGGCTTCAGAATAAAAAAAATGACTTCCTGGCCGTTTCCTTTGCTTTGGTATTTTTTGGAAAACGCGGGCTGCTGGGTTTTTGGCCTGAATTTGATTGCGATTGCGGAAAGGAATTAAAAAGTTCCATTTAGGAGATTAAGTCTGGTGGTTGTTTGTCTTTGTTAAAACACGGCGGCATGTTGTTTGCCGCAACGCTGGCTGCTGCTTTTCTCGGTTATTTGTATCACTTGTTCATGGGCAGAATGCTTGGTCCCGCAGACTATGGGGTGCTTGCATCGCTTTTTGCAATTATGTATATTTTTGCGACACCCACTGGTTTTAGTGGTGCCATGCAGATTACTGCCGCAAGAGAAATAGCAAAGCTGAATGCAGAGGGCAAAAAGAAGGAACTTAAAGAATACGCTGTGTTTTTTTCAAAGCGAATTTTTTTCTTGGCTCTTTCTTTGCTGGTTATTTTTTTGCTTTTTTCTGCTCCAATCGCATCTTTTTTGCATATTGACTTTTTGCCGGTTGTTTCCCTGGCAGGATTGCTGTTTTTCTACTTGCTTTTAGTAATTCCCTGGGCTTTGCTTCAAGGCATGCAGCGCTTTGGATTGTACAGTTTTTCAAATTTCTTGCTGGCGGCCATAAAGTTGGCTGCAGCATTTTTGCTGGTATTTTTAGGATTCAAGGTAAGTGGCGCTGTTTCTGGCGTGACAATCGGAATTGCAGCAGCAGCAATTTTTTGCTTTTTTTTCCTGAAAAGCATTTTCAAAAACAAACTTTCCCCGGTGCAGGACAAAATGCAGAAAAAATTTGTTTTTTTTTCATGGAGCGTGCTGTTGGCATTGTTTTTCTTGATGTTTTTGATAGACATTGACATTTTGTTTGTAAAGCATTTTTTCAGCGCTGAAGAAGCAGGACAATATTCTATTGCATCATTGTTTGGAAAACTGATTTATTTTCTCGCCATTTCTTTTGCTTCAGTGCTTTTGCCAATGGTTTCAGAGTCATCAAGCCCTTTAATGTCAAGGGCATTGCTAAAAAAAGGCTTTGCTTACACTGCTGTTTTTGCAGCATTCCTTGTTTTTGCATTCTGGTTTTTTTCAAAAGCAATTGTTTTGCTTTTTTTTGGCGAAGCCTTCCTGCCGAGTGCCGAGCTTTTGCCGCTTTTTGGAATAGCAATGACTTTTTTTGCTTTCAGCAATCTTTTGGTTTATTTTGAAATGGCATTGGACAGGAATAGACAGGTTTTCTTGCTTTTTTTCTTTTCCATTATTGAGGCAATTGCGCTTTGGCTATTTCACTCTTCTTTGGCGCAAGTGCTGCTTGTTGTTGTTGCAATAAATGCAGCGCTTTTTGTTTTTTTGCTTGCAAACCTTTTTCTGCACCAATCAAAAGGGGGCAATTGATGCAATCCTCGTTATCAATAATAATGCCAGCTTTCAACGAGGCTGAAAGCATCAAGCGCGCCCTGTCGGAGACTGCAAGGACAATGAAAGCGCTTGGTTCTGATTACGAAATCATTGTTGTTGACGACGGCAGCACTGATGCAACGCGTGCAATTGCAGAAAGCGTTGCGAAAAAAGACAAGCATGTTAAGGTTGTTGGCTATGCAACAAACATTGGCAAGGGCTTTGCCTTGAAGTTTGGCTCGCGCTTTTTTTCAAAATCGCTTGTTTCTTTTTTTGACGCTGACTTGGACATTCCGCCGCGGCAGATAAAAGTTTTTCTGGATACGATGCGGCAGACAGGCGCTGACATTGTTGTCGGAAGCAAGCTGCATCCTAAATCAAAAATCAATTACCCTTTTTCGCGCAGGGTCAT
The DNA here is from genome assembly GCA_964402015.1 of uncultured archaeon. Classification (GTDB taxonomy): domain Archaea; phylum Iainarchaeota; class Iainarchaeia; order Iainarchaeales; family JAGVWC01; genus CAYOAS01. The sequence goes on from CAYOAS010000050.1 coordinate 4,716, forward strand.
GAGCTATTTTTACAACTTGCTTGTAAGGCTGCTTTTCCAGCTTGACTTAAAGGACACACAGACAGGCCTGAAGCTGTTCAGGGCCAGCGCGTTGAAAAAAATAATGCCGCGCATTGCAATCAAGCGCTTTGCCTTTGATTTGGAACTGCTCGTGATTGCAAGAAAGTTCGGCTACAGTATTGTTGAGGCGCCGATTGAAATCGATTACGGTTGCATCGGCAGCACTGTCAACCCGCTTGCAATTCTCGGAATTTTTGTTGACACCTGCGCGATATTTTACAGGAAAAACATTCTGCATTATTACGACAAAAAAGGTGGCAGCGCGTGAAAAAAGACCCTTTTGTTTCAATAATAATCCCCCTAGGGGAAAAAAGCGGTTTTATTGAAGAGTGCCTGCGGAACTGCCTGAAGCAGAGCTACAAAAACTTTGAATTGATTGTCCTTCCGGACAAAAAAATTTTCCTGGGAGCGCTCGGCAAAAAAGCACGGGTTGTTCCGACTGGAAAAATCGGGCCCGCGGAAAAAAGGGACATTGGAATAAAGATTGCAAAGGGAGAAATCTGCGCTTTTATTGACGATGATGTTTTTCCAGCAAGGGGCTGGCTTGGAAATGCAGTGCGATTGTTCGCCGGCGAAAAGATTGCCGCTGTTTGCGGACCCGCTGTTACGCCGGATTCCGATAGTTTGATGCAGCAGGCTTCCGGGGCAGTTTTTTCCTCTGTGCTTTGCTCAGGCTCCGCTGTTTTAAGGTACGCACCAAGGCAAGAGGTTTTTGTAGATGATTTTCCCTCTTGCAACCTGCTCGTGAAAAAAAAAGCACTGCTTGAAGTCGGTTGCTTCAATTCAAATTATTATCCCGGCGAGGACACAAAGCTCTGCCTCGAACTGGTAAAAAAAGGCCGCAAGATTCTTTATTCCCCAAAGGTCCTGGTTTTCCACCACAGAAGGAGGCTTTTTCTGCAGCACCTGAAACAGGTTAAGGAATACGCACTGCATCGCGGTTTTTTCGTTAAAAATTTTGCAGCAAATTCCCTGCGCATGATTTATTTCCTTCCGGCTCTTTTTGTTTTATATCTGATTTTTGGAGCGATATTTTCTTTCTTTAATCAGGGCTTTTTTATGTTGTTTGCAGGTTCACTGTTTCTTTATTTTGCCGCGGCTTTTGCGTTTGCGGGTTCGGACAACCTTCTCGTAAAGTTTGTTGCCGCAATAGGGACTTTTTTGACGCATATTATTTACGGCATCTTTTTTGTTTCCGGATTGGCAGCAAAGCGGCTTAAAAAATGAATTTCTATTTTTTCTGCGCAACCAGCAATATCCTGCCGCCCAGGTATTTCGTTAAAGGAAATTTTTTCAAAATCAAAATTATTGCTTTCATTGCATGGTTTGGCTTAAAAAAAAGCGAGAATGTTGTGAAGTGCTTAACCAAATAACCATTTTTTTCAAGGGTTGTCTTTAACCATATTGGGGAAACTAAATTAAAAGCATCTTTATCTGCATCAATTACATCCAGCGCGAATTCTTCTATGGTCCTGAGCTTTAGGTTCTTAAAGTCTTCCAGCAAATTCACTATTTTTTTGATAATGTTTGCAGTGCTTTTATGATAATTGAATGAGAAAAGATTCGTTGACAAGTTTGGTGCTTGAATTATCAAAAAACCGTTCTTTTTAAGCACTCTATCCATTTCATTCAATGCCTTGTCCAAATTAGGAACATGTTCTATGGTGTCAGCAGAACAAACAACGTCAAACTCGCTGTTTCCAAAAGGCAGTTTTGTAATATCCGTGGAAAAAAAATAATTTCCCCTGGTTTTTGCCTTTTTTATGAATCGTTCTGAAAAGTCTATTCCGATTATTTTTGGCCTGAACCTGTGCAAAAAAGAGGTTGCAATGCCAGTGCCACAGCCGCACTCCAGAATTTTGTTATTCCTCTTGCTAAAAGCTAACACGGCATTATAATAATCCTTGAACCAGTATCTGCCAGAGGTTTTTTCCTCAATTCTTTTTAGGTATGCCTCATCCCGCTCATAAAAATCCTTTGAGTAGGCGAATTGCGCTTTTGGCGATTTTTTGTTCATGCTTTCTATTTTTTCTTGCGATAGTTAAAAAAAGGCTAAGCATCTCAAAAACTTTTATGGTTTTGGCAGCTCAACTGTTAAAAATCAATTGCTGAAAATTTAGATATGTTTAGTTGATTAGTGTTCAATAGTTGGTGGTAAATTGAAAAAAAGCCCAAGGCACAAAAGACCGGAAACAGATTTAGGAAACTTTTCGAATTCTATTTACGGCTTTTTCAAAGGCAATGTGCTAGCAAAGCAGCTTGGCACAATGCTTGTCACGTCGAGCACCATAACGAAAAATCCATTATACGCTTTTTTTTATTGGAGAAAAATCCGGTCTGACGCGAAGAGATTGAGCAGCACGCCCCCCAGAATAAATGTTGAAGTTACAAACTATTGCAATTCAGACTGCGTTTTTTGCCCGCGCGGCAGCATGACACGCAAGCAAGGCTCCATGCAAATGACGCTCTTCAAAAAGATTGTGAAAGAAGCCGCAAAATTGGGGGTAAAAGACATAACCCTGAGTTTTATGGGCGAGCCGTTGCTTGACAAAACCTTTTTGGAAAAAATAATGTTTGCAAAAAAAAACAGGCTAAACGTTTCCTTCTTCTCCAATGCCTCCCTGATTGACGAGGTGGCAGCAGAAAAAATAGTTTCTTCTGGAACAGACTCGATTACAATAAGCATCGATGCACTTTCAGAAAAAACCTTTCAAAAACTTAGGAGAGGGATTTCTTTAAATGCAGTTGAAGCTGGAATTGAAGCATTATTGAAAAAAAGGAACGAGCTGAATTCCGTTACGCCTGCAATATTTTTAAATTTCATAATGACAAAATCAAACCAGGATGAGATCAATGGCTTTGCGAAAAAATGGCAGGACAGAGTCGAATCAATTAACTTCGCTTTCCCCCGGAACTTTGCCTCAAGCGTGAATCTGGATGAAAAATCCCCCCATATTTCAACTGTGATGGAAAAACTCCCGTGTAGGTTGCTATGGACTGACTTTTTTATAACTTGGGATGGAAAGGTTGTGCTGTGCTGTGAGGATTTCAATGCAACACACATTTTGGGCGATATTTCAAAGCAAAAACTCGCGGAAATATTTAAAGGCCAAGCCCTCCAGAATTTGAGGAAAATGCATCTGGAGTCAAAAAGGCAAAACGTGGGTCTTTGCCAAAAATGCACCCGAAAAACAATTTGGTGGTAATTTTGGGCATTGCTTTATATCTTATAATTTTACTAACTTAATGGGGATGTTGGCATGCGAGCGGGTTTCTTTCTTTGCCAAATCAAAAAGAACTACCCAGCGGTCTTTCTTGTTCTGTTTTTTTTTATTCTTTTCCGTTTTGACCCAATCCCGTTCAATACTGATGATTTTGGTTTTTTTATTTATCCGAAAATACTTTTTGGGGAAATTTCTGGAAACCAGTTGGCGTTGTTGAAAGAATTCAATTTGCTTTCAAGGGCTTTTGCCGCGCCGTTATATGTTCCTTTTTATTTTGTTTTCGGAAACAATTTTTCTGCTGGATTGCCATTTTTCCACTTGTTCCTTTCGCTGATTAATCTTGCTGTTGTTTTTGTCAACTACAAGCTTTTCGAAAAGTTATATGCCCGGCACGCGGCATTATTGTCAAGTTTTCTTCTTGGCACAAGCTTTTTTTTCATTTACAACGGCTGGTATATGGCAAGCATCAACATCAACATTGCAACTTTGTTTCTTTTGCTTTGTGCATATTTCTTTTCAAAAGCAGAAACAAAAAAAGCAATTGTTTTTGCTGCAATAGCTGTTTTTTGCGGAATAATGACGCGGGAAACAACAATTCCTGCTTTTTTTCTCATGTCAATTGTTTTTTTGCTGGCAAAAAAGGAATTTCGCACAAAACCATTGGCATATTTTTTGCTTGGCTTGCCGTTTGTTGTTTTTTTTGTTTTTAGTTTTTTGTCTTTCAGCACTGGCAGCAATGGCACTGCCATAAACCCGATTCAGTTGGGCTTTCTTGCACAAAACATGGATATTGTTGGGAATCTTATGGTTTATTTTGAATATTTTAATTATTACTTTTTGTCAACATTTTTTGCTTTTGCCATTGTGTCTGCTGTTGTTTCTTTGTTGCTTTTTTTTGTTTTAA